>WFWF01000122.1 GCA_015491275.1 Aquificales bacterium
CTTTCCGCAAGGGAACATGTCAGAAATATACTATATCTGTTTGATGAGCTGATAAACACGGCGAGGGTAGGTAAGGATCTTAAGGAGGTTGACTTTATATCTTTTACACTTACCCCAGGTTTGATACTTTCCCTTGTTGTAGGTGCGGCATTTGCAAAAGCGATAGCCTATGCAAAAGGTAAACCTCTTGTGCCTGTTCATCATCTTGAGGGTCATATTTATTCCGCTTTTATTGACAGAGAACCAGAGTATCCCTTTATAGCCCTTATTGTATCGGGCGGACATACCGAACTTGTTGTGGTTGAAGACTTCGGTAGATACAAACAGATAGGGTCAACCCTTGATGATGCTGTAGGGGAGAGCTTTGACAAGGTGGCAAGGATGCTCGGTCTCGGATACCCTGGAGGACCAATAATTGATAAACTTGCAAAAGAAGGTGAATATATTTATGATCTTCCTAAGCCTCTATACAGGGACAACAGCTTTAACTTTTCCTTCAGCGGTTTAAAAACAGCGGTTAAAACCCTTATTGAAAAAGAGAAAATAAGAAGGGAGGATATGGCAAGATCTTTTCAAGAGACAGTTGTTGATATTCTTTTTCATAAAACAAAGAAGGCTGTTGAGGAAACAGGTATAAGGAAAGTGATTGTAGTAGGGGGTGTATCTGCAAATTCCCGTTTGAGGGAAGCCTTTTATAACTGGTCTGAGAGGGAGAATGTGAAAGTTATAATTCCACCCCTTAAACTTTCCACAGATAATGCGGTTATGATAGCAAGGGCTGGGATTGAAAGATATAAAAGGGGTATAACAGCTCCCCTTAATATAAACCCGGAGCCTAACATTTCTCTTGAAGAATTCGGTGAAATGTGGTCATGAGTACTTTCTGCTTATATTTAGGAAGTTGCTGAGGATGTCCATACCGTACTGGGAGAGCACTGATTCTGGATGAAACTGAACTCCGAAAACGGGATATTCTGTATGTTTTACACCCATTATATCTCCGTCCTCTGATTCCGCTGTTATGGTGATAACCTTCGGCAATGTTTCCCTATCTATAACGAGAGAATGATATCTTACCGCTTCAAAGGGGCTTGGAATGTTTTCAAATATATCGCTTCCGGAATGATATATCTTGGAGGTTTTCCCGTGCATTAGCCTTTTTGCCTTCGTAATTTTTCCGCCGAAGGCTACACCTATGGATTGATGTCCGAGGCATACGCCGAGTATTGGTTTTTTGTTGTAAAACCTTTTTATAGTATCAACAGATATGCCCGCTTCCGCTGGTGTACACGGACCGGGTGAGATTACAATGGCGGATACATCCAAGTCTTCAATATCTTCCACTTCTATTTCATCATTTCTCTTCACAATAACATCCGCTCCCAGTATATAAAAGTATTGGACGAGATTATAGGTAAAGGAGTCGTAATTATCTATCATCAAGAGTCTCATCTTAGTTTATGATACCCCATAAGAGATCTTTCCATAGCTTCTTTAAAACCTATAGGAGATCTTCCGCATATTTTTTCAAAATCAAAAGCTTGACAATCTTTTCCTTCACATATATTCTCCTTCCACATCATAAGTATCTGATCTGAAGAAAAGGGAGGAGGTTCAAGAAAAGACTCCGCGATCTTTCCCAATAAATACATGAACCTCTTTGGTGCGGACAGTACGAATACTTTTCTGTTTATATGAGAAAAGAAATAATCAAGAATATCCTTCATGGTAACCCTGTCGGGTCCGCATACCTCATATATTTTGTTATCCGTTGTTTCTGTTTCCATGGATTTTAAAACCGCACAAACCAAGTCATCAATATATACAGGTTGGAAGTGATAACTGTCCGCGTCGGGAAGCAGAATAATTCTTAAAAATTTCGTTAACTTTTCCATATCGGAGAAAAGTTTTTGTTCGGGACCGAGTATAATGGAAGGTCTTAAAATCGTATAAGTAAAACCGGATTCAATTATCTCCCTTTCCGCGAGGTATTTAGTTTTATGATATCGGGAAGGTGCATTGTCGGAAGTTCCGAGGGCACTCATATAAATTATCTTTTTAATAGGTAGTCCCTTGCATGCTTCACACAGATTCTTGGTATATTCATGATGTACCCTTTCAAAGGTTATACCTTTACTTCTTACTTCCTGAAGTATGCCTATTAAGTGAATAACAACATCGGTAGAAGTTTCTTCAAGGAAGTTCCTTATTGAGTTTATATCAGAAAAATCTACCCATTCAATAAGTACATCATTCCCCAAAATGTTTACAGCCTTCTCCTTATTTCTTACGGGACATACAACTCTGTAACCTTCTTCCTTCAGTTTTTTTACAATATGCCTTCCCACAAAGCCTGTTGCACCCGTGACCAATACATTTACCATAGTTTTTAACATAGTTTAAACTAAAACGAAGTAATGGGAATATA
>WFWF01000123.1 GCA_015491275.1 Aquificales bacterium
GGTTGATATTGATAAATTTAAAAAATTGAACGATACGTACGGTCACAAGGCGGGAGATATGATTTTAAAGACCTTTGCTTCAAAGATGGTGGAAAATCTGAGAAGTAGCGATGTTGTTGGAAGGTATGGAGGGGAAGAGTTCATAATAATTATGCCTGATACGGAAAAAAGTAGAGCTGTGGAGGTTGCTGAAAGGCTGAGAAAGATACTTTCTTCAACGGAGTTCACTTTGCCCGAAGGGAAGAATATAACTGTAACCGCAAGCTTCGGAGTTGCTACATTTCCCGAGGACGGAAGTAACATTGACAGAATAGTTCATATAGCGGACGAAAGACTCTATAGGGCTAAGAAGGAGGGTAGAAATAAGGTAGTATCCGCTTAGAAGATGATTGCGGTAAGGAAGTAATCGGAAATAAGAATAAGCATAGAGGATGTTACAACAGAGTTGGTAGTTGCCCTTCCCACGCCTTTTGTTCCCCCCTTTGTATAAAAGCCAAAATAACAGCTCACACTTGCTATGATAAGACCAAAGAATATGGATTTATATATACCGCCTATTATATCGTATAACTCGGTGAAATCAATCATCTTTTGCCAATAGACATCCGGATTCACTCCGAATAGCTTTGTCGCAACAAGCCAACCGCCGAATATACCGGAGAGATCCGAGATAAATGTAAGTACAGGAAGACCTATGAGTGCTGCAAACAGTCTCGGGGTTACAAGGTATTTTACGGGATCAACCGCCATTACTTCAAGGGCGTCTATCTGTTCTGTTATCCTCATAGTTCCTATGTTTGCTGTCATGGCGGAACCTACACGGGCTACAACCATTAGGGCTGTCAGTACAGGACCCAACTCCCTTCCCATGGAAAGGGCTACCACTATACCTATCATGGATTCCGCGTTGAATCTGCTGAAAGTTGAATAGGTTTGAAGCGCTATAACGCCCCCAGTAAAAAGGGATGTTACAACTACCACTGGGATAGTTTCCGCACCGAGATAGGAAATTTGGTCAATAAAATGCCTTAACTTAGGAGGTTTTCTGAACAGGAAATAAAAAGCCTTCAGCGTTATTAGGGTTGCATTGCCGATTGATTCAAGCAGTTTAACCATTTCAAAAGTTCATTATATGTCTAATATATGATTCGTATCTTTCCTTTACTTCTTCCATAAAATCTCCGCCAAGTTTTTCAAGAATTGCGTCAGTAATAATTATTGCGAGCATAGCCTCCCCTACAACGGATGCGGCGGGCACCGCGGTTACATCGCTCCTTTCCTTACCCGCCCTCACCTCTTCCTTCGTTTCAATATCAACACTCCTTAAAGGCTTTGTCAGGGTAGGTATAGGCTTCATAACCGCTCTGACCACTATGGGCATACCGTTCGTCATTCCCCCTTCCGTACCCCCCAAATTATTTGAATATCTGAAATAGCCCTTTTCTCTTTGCCATCCTATCTCGTCATGAACATCAGAACCATACAGTGATGCGCAACCGAAACCCATACCTATTTCAACACCTTTTATTGCCTGGATGCTCATGATGGCTTGAGCTATTCTGCCGTCAATTCTTTTATCCCATTGAATATGACTGCCCAAGCCTGGCGGAACTCTAACCGCAAATACCTCAAATATACCTCCCACCGATTCCCCTTTCTCCTTAGCTTCATCAATAACTTTCCTAAATTCTTCATCAAGAGAAGGGTCAGGGAATCTTACTTCCGAGTTTTCCGCCTTTTCAAATCTCTTTAAAAGGTCCTCTTCTTCAATCGGCGGTTTTAACTTTCCTATGCTTACTACATAACTTCCTACGGTTATACCAAGCTCCTTAAGGAATAGTTTACATATTGCACCCGCTGCCACCCTTCCCGCTGTTTCTCTTGCTGAAGACCTTTCAAGTATGTTCCTTAGATCCCGCTGATTATACTTTATACCGCCGACTAGATCCGCATGCCCAGGCCTTGGTCTCGTGAAGGAAGGAAAATCCTGAGGAGGAATATCCTCTGTAGCCATCTTCTCTTTCCAATTTTCCCAGTCCCTGTTTTTTATAAGTAAAGCAATGGGTGAGCCTATGGTCTTTCCGAACCTTACCCCCGATAATATTTCAACTTCATCCTTTTCTATTTTCATTCTCCCCCCTCTTCCGTAGCCCCTTTGTCTCCTTGCCAATTCCTTATTTATAAAGTTTATATCTACACCGAGATTTGCAGGAATCCCTTCAAGAAAAGATACTATAC
>WFWF01000124.1 GCA_015491275.1 Aquificales bacterium
GGATTTTAATGGATCGTTTAACAGAAAAAGGATATAATGCTGACTTTGATATATATACGGATGTGGGAAGCCCTTCTGAGGAATTGATGAGGGAATGTTTGCTTAAAGCTATGAGAAGCGGATATTGAAAAATGATATAATAGGGTTGCCCGGTATTTATTTTGCATACCAAGGTGCGTTTATGATGAGATCTTTGATTTTTCTCATATTTGGATGGGTTGACAATATAATAATCTTCTTATACATTGTAAGGACACAAAAACGGAGGTCTGTATATAATGGCTGAAGAAAAAGTTATAAAGCCGGGTCCGGCTGGTTATATTCCTCAGCCCGCCTCTTTTTTGGGTGTTGATACGCCACCACCGGGTAAGGCTTTACTCTACGGTGAGGTTGTTGATGAAGAAATCGCTATGAGAGAAGCTGCAAAGGCTATGCTTACCCGTAGGAATCCCACAATATTTCCGGGACCGCTTGTACTTTGGGGATATAATACCTCAGCTATAGAAAAGGCTAAAGCGGTTTTAGAACTTGCCATGGAGATACCCAACTGCAGGATTATACCTATGCCCGACTACAGACCCAAATATCCCAAAATAAACCCAGAAGCCGAGATAAATCCCAACCATCCTAATTTGACAATTCTACATAATAAAATAGAGGCTTGCATATTTGTGGGTGTTCATTGCCACTATGCCAACCTCTCTTTAAGAATGATCAGAGCGGGTACAAACTGTTTTACCATAGCACTTTGTGCGGAGATGGGTCATGAAGATGCTATGGTGTCACTCAGGGATGTTCATGCGGATGACATAAGAAGATTTAGGGATGTGGTAGTGGAAATGAGGAAAGAACTGGGTATTGAATGGGAACCCAAGATGCCACCCGAGAATCCTTCTCTTCCTAAGGAAGAATGGACAAATGTATCTCCCCTTGACTTCGGTGAGTATGCATATCTGCTCTTGCCCAGGAAGGGCGAGATTGTAGAAGAGTCAGAATAAAAGTGAGGTGAGTAAGGATGGTAGAGCAAAAAGTTGTGGATCCGGACTATCTTATTCTTGAGGCTCCGAGGGAGCGTAAATTTATTACTGGATCACAAGCCTTTGCGGAGGCGATAAAAAGGGCTAATGTGGATATAGCCATAGCCTATCCCATAACACCTCAGTCCGAAACCATGCATCTTGTGGGAGACCTTTGGGCGCAGGGTTATGTAAAGGATTATTACAGAGCGGAAGAGGAATACGGTGCTATGTCCGCCATCGCCGGTGCTGTAAGGGGAGGTGCAAGAGCTTTCAGTGCTACATCGGGTCCCGGTCTTTTAAGGGGTCTTGAGGCTATAGTGTCTTGGCCCGGCCACAGAATACCAGCGGTACTCGGTGTTATGACAAGGGTTGTAAACGCACCTTTATCTATACAGCCCGACAATGTGGAAATAGCATACCTTTTGCATTCGGGGTTGATAGTGTTTCACGCGGAGAACCAGCAGGATGTTTTTGATTTTACCCTTGCAGGATTCCCTATATCGGAAAAGGTTGATGTTTATCTGCCCGTTGTTGTAGCTACCGAGGGTTTCTTTGTCACACACGCAAAAGGCTATGTTGAGCTTCCCCCCGAAGACATGAAACTTCCCCCGAGGGATCCTTACAAGGCACCCGTTCCGCCCACCGACTGTGAGATACCCCCAGCAAGAATTCAAAGGGATGCTCCCGTTCAGAAATCAAACTTCATGAGTTATCTGATACATGCGGTATGGCAACAGGAGGTGTGGTCCGCAAACGAGAGGGCAAGGAAGTGGATAAATCACTACCTCGGCGGTCTTATAGAGGTTGTAAATCCGAAGGCTGAAGTTTTTATAGTGGCTTCTGGATGTGCCGCGGCGCAGGGAAGGGAAGCTCAGAGGTATGCGGAAATGGAAGGATTAAATGTAGGACTTGTTAAAGTAAGGTCCATAAGGCCCTTCCCCACACAGGAGTTAAGGGAGGTATTAAAAGACGCCAAGGCAATAATTGTTCCCGAACACAACATAGTGGGTTGGCTTTGCAAAGAGGTAAAAGCGGTTATACCGAACGGCGACAGGGTAGTTGAGGGACCCCGTGTATATGGCGGTATGACCCTGCCCGTTGAATTAATAATGGATGAAATTTATAAAGTGCTTGGTATTAAAAAAGAGAAGAAGACGCTTGTTTAAAAGGAGGTAGTAACAATGGGACTTGAGTATGTAAAGATAGCACCAGGTTTTGAAAGATATATGCCCCGTGACTATGTGGATCTTGTAAAAATGGGGCAGTTCGGCAGACAAGTTGATGTAATGGATCTGGGGCAATTTAAGGAGCTTGTTGAAGATCATCCCATGTGTGCGGGCTGTTATATGGCTTACTTTATAAGGATATTTTATGCTTCACTGCCCAATCCAGAAGATACAATAGTTCTTGGTACCGCAGGGTGTGCAAGGCTTGCCCTGTCTCAGGCTGCGGTTCCTTTTATTTACGGTAATTATGGTGATACAAATGCGGTTGCATCCGGACTTAAAAGGGCTTTAACCATAAGATTTCCCGACAAGCATAAGGATGTTGTTGTTATAGCAGGGGACGGCGGTCTTATGGATATAGGTTTCGGTATGACGATGCACTCGTGGTTCAGAAGAGAGAAGTTTACCACCATTATGGTTGACAACGAGGTTTACGGTAATACGGGCGGTCAAGAGAGCGGTATGTCACCCAAGGGCGTTCAGCTTAAGATGGCACCTAAGGGTAAGCAGTTTGATAAGATAAATGCGGTTGAATTGGCTCAAACCGCGGGATGTGTTTATGTGGCAAGAATATCTCCTACTAATCCCAAGAGGATAGCTAAGGTAATAAGGAGGGCTATCCTCGCTGCAAGACATTTCGGTCCCACCTTTATTCATGCGTACACATCCTGCAACATTGAATACTCAATTCCCACCAGAGAAGTGTTGGCTGATGCAAGGAACAGGGAAAAGAAGGACTTTAAATTCTATGAGTGGATGACTGATGAGGTTAAGGAGTATTTTGAAGAAATGGAGAAGAAGGAGGTAAAGGCATGAAAAGGTATAACATAAGAATAGCGGGTGTAGGCGGACAGGGGGTTGTTACATCCGCCCATATACTCGGTAACGCTATGTCCGCCGCGGGTAAATATGCAACCTTGGTTCCTTTCTTCGGATCTGAAAAGAGGATGGCTCCAGTTGAAGCCTATGTTAGGGTTTCCGACCAGCCCATATACGAGGTAGGTGAGGTTGTATATCCGAATGTTATAATGATATACCATCCTCAAGTCATAACTCACGGTAAATCATATACCATGCCCTTCTACACAGGTCTTAAAGAAGGGGGTATGGTGATCATTAACTCCGATGTGGATATAATACCCGATGAGGACAGGAAGGTGCTTGAGGAACTGGATGCGAGGATTTTTTACATCCCTGCAACCCAGATAGCAAGGGACATAGCGGGTACAGAATTGGCTACGAATATGGCGATGATAGGTCTGTTCTTCGGTATTACAAAGCTTGTAAGCCTTGAACATATTGAAAAGGCGCTTATAGAAAGATTTCTCGGCGGTACCTTCGTAGCATCTGGAGGTACAACAGCCCTTGACAGTGCCATAGAGAAAAAGTTTAAGAAAAAACAAGAACTTCTGGCGAAGAATATGGAGGTTATTAAATATACAATTAGGATGGCTGAAGAGAATGCGTGGTGTGAGGAGGAAGAGGAAAAAATAGCAACATGAGGAGGTAGTCAATGTACTTTGTTGCAAAGGTGAAGGAAGATGAGTGTGCCAAGTACAATTGTAAACAGTGCGTACTGTTTTGTCCCGAGCCTAATTGTATTAATTTTCTTGAGAAGAAAAGCACCGCTTGGGTTTGGCCCGATAAGTGTAAGGGTTGTGAAATATGTGTTTATGTTTGTTCGGATCTTTTAAAAAGGAACTGTATAGAGATGGTGATGGTTCAAGCGGGGGATTAAAATATGGACTTAAAGCTTGAGGAAAAATTAAAAACCCTTGCAGAAGAATTGAGATCGGCTATGGTAAATCCTGATGTGGATGTAACAGTCTGTTTTAAGGAAGTTGAGCAGGAAGAAACTTGTTCACCTTCAAAGTATCCTTATATAAAGATAACTTATGTAACGGAAGAACATGATAAACATGAAAAAATTATAGAAATACCGCCCGACTGGTGGGATAAGGATATTAAAGAAATAAAAGAATTTGTTACCTTTCAAATTGAGCAGTTTATGGAAGAGATAGATAGTGTAGAATACGGCGGAGAATAATTTGGAAAGCTTCCATGGAATTTGCAATTCTTCTGTTAATAATACTGCCCTTATTGTCGGGTATAGTTATAAACTTTGTAGAGAGATATAAAACTCCTGTTTATAGTACATTTACTATATTCTCGGCTTTTCTTTTAAGCTTACCCCTTCTATTTATAGGTCCATTTGAACCTTTCAGTGTATGGGGAGTTATTGAACTGAATCCTGACAGATTGGGGCTTCTACTATCATCCTATATTTTGCTTGTAAGTCTTGTCATTCACAAATATTCCATCAACTATATGAAAGAGGAAGAGGGGTATGTCAGATTTTTCTCTTTACTTGATTTTATGACCGCAAACCTTCTTCTTCTAGTCCTTTCCGATAACATGATCTTGCTCTTCACTTCATGGCATTTGATGGGAGTAATCCTTTACTTTCTGTTGAATCATAATTATAAAAGGAAGGAGGCTGTTGAATATTCCAATCTTTCCCTTACTACTCACAGACTCGCGGATGTGCCTTTACTCATTGCAATACTTATAATTTATAAAGAGCTTAATACCCTTAAAGTTTCTGAAGCGGTTGAGCTTATTCTTTCCGATGTGGGTACAGAATTCAATATCTCCCTTGCCACATTTCTTATAGTTTTGAGTGCTATACTGAAATCTGCCCAGATGCCATTTCATCTATGGCTTGTTTACAGTATGGAAGGTCCTACCCCGGTATCCGCATTTATGCATGCGGGTATAGTTAATGCGGGTGCCTTCCTTGTCAACAGGTTCGCTCCTTTATATGTAAACGATGTTTTCAGCTTGCACCTCGCCTTTATAGTGGGATCCTTCACCGCAATATTGGGCTCCGCCCTCATGCTTGTGCAGAATGATGTTAAAAAGGCACTCGGTTACTCTACTGTGGGGCAGATGGGCTATATGATTATGGAAATTGGTATAGGTGCATTTGCCCTTGCAGTATATCACATGATGGCACACGGTATATTTAAGGCTACACTCTTCCTTTATTCTGGAAATGTTATACACGGAGCACGAAAGGATCCTAATATCCCTAAGGATGAGTTTTATAAAGCAATAACAAGGGGCAGGGAAATATCCTACAAGGTACCCTGGTTCTTTTACGGTATTTTAACCGTCTTGGTACCCCTATTTATATTCATACTTACGCACATTATTGTGGAAGAGGAATTCTTTGAATATAAAACATCCCTAATACTTCTTTTCTTCGGATGGATAACAGGTGCTCAGGTTTTGATAAGCACCTTCAGGGTCGGGAGGGAAAAACCAGTACTTACAGCTTTGATCTCAATCTTATCCCTTACCGTTTTCCTGCTCGGTTATGTGGTAATGGGTCACGGATTAAAGATATTCCTGTATCCTGATGCGGAGTTTATGGAGATTATTTATCATAAATCATTCGGTGAAAACCCCCTCTTCTACTTAGAGATGACTTTCATGGCTTTGCTTATCCTTTTCGGTTGGCTTTTCATGTATTACTCCTCAAAGAAAAAATATTTACCTTTGCACATATCCCTCTATGCTCATCTTTCAAATGAGCTTTATATACCTCAATTTTACAAATATGTAAAAAGTATGGTTTTAAAAATATCCGACCGCATTTCAAGGTTTAGCCTGGCTCCCGCGGTAGCTGGATCTTTTGGATTTTTTATACTGGGAATAGATCTCTTTTATATTCCCATAATTTTATTAGCTTCCTTGTTTATACCTATATTCCCCGTGAGCCTTTTTACTGTTGCCTTTATAAAGCGAATAGGAATGTTTACGCTTATAGTACTTCCGATAATAGGCATACTTCTCGTAGGGATGATAGAAGTACCAGCCGTTGTAAAGATTCTCGCTTCAATAACCTTCTTACTACATTCCTTGAGGCTGTTCATTTTGAGAAGTGTTATTTCATTTCCCGCTGAATTATATTCAACCTTCATTCCCATCATCTGGTTACTTGATAAGAAAGATCTTGTGCTTGGTCTTTTCTTAGCAATGATTCCGATAGTGTTTTTAGTGGTTTCAAGGCTTCTTGAAGGGAGATTTGGAACTTCCGATCTTAATCTGCTTTCGGGGATAATAGTATCAACTCCAAAGTTGGCTCTTACGATTGTGTTAATACTGCTTTTCTCTGCCCTTACCCCGCCCTTTGTAAGTTTTTCAGCTCTTTATATGTCAATGAATGATACATTCCTTTCCTTTATGTTATTGTCCGGCTGGTTTATAAGCGGTATTGCCTTATTTACTAAGCTGAGCAAGATCCTTTTCGGTAATAAAAGGGATGATATTGAATACAGGGATCTTTCCCCCGCAGAGGTAGTTTCCTTGGGCGGTTTTATTGCGGTTATGTTTTTATCCGGTGTGTTCTATTTGGCAGGAGGCATGTGATGGATCTCGGAAGGAAACTCCGTATCAGATCCATTGTAAACTTAGCTGCGGAAGTAATTCCCTACTTCTGGCCCATGCGTAATTTTGTCCATCATAATCCCCTGCATGAGATAGAGGGTTTACCTTTTAAGGAAGCTGTGGAGGTCGGTAAAAGGGTTTTCGGCGGAAGACCTTTCCTTTCGCGAAGGGAGTGGTTACACCTTATGAAAAAAGGGCATGTTAAAAAGGAAAAATTAAGGCGGAGGATAGGGGAGTTTTTGGAGGGGAAAGTAAACAGTTTTACTTTTGACACAGAAGAATTGTTCTACAGGCTTGTATTAAATGATGATCTTAAACCTTACGGGAATTCCTATTTAAAGTTTCAGAGAAAATACAGGGGACTTGTGGACATACTTAAAGAGAAATTCAAGGATGATCCTGGAAGGGTATGTTCTGAGTTACTGTCTTCCGTAAGCAGGAACAACACCCTTTGTACTTTGTTGGATCTTATTTTCGGCAAGGATGTGGCGTCTTCGGTGGATGAGTTGATGATAAAGATTTCTATGGATTTTCTTGATGAGGGTCAATCCGCGGTAGGTATGCCTCAAAGGGAAGAGGGTTTTTATAGGGCATGGAGAAATTTGGTTCTGGGAAGCGGTAAATCCTACAGCATAGTTAAGGATATTGAAGAGCCGGAAGAAGCCATAGACAGGATAATGGAAACCTTGGGTATGCCCGAGGATCTGTGGGAAGGTTACTTTACCTTAGAACTTTCACGCCTTAAAGGTATAGTTGGATATATAAGATGGAGATCTCAGAATAAAGATTTCTTCTGGCAGAGGGAGTACCCCATTGATGTTGTTGAATACCTTGCGGTAAGACTGATTATATCTAAAGCGTTGATGGATAAAGAGTATGGGTCTTTGGCAAGTTATCCGGAAACGGTTAAATTTATTGAGAATAATAAAGAAGAGGTATATCTGAGGTATGAATATAACTCGGGAAACGGCGCAGGACCTATTCTGGATAAATTGCCGGACTACTTTAATAGGCCAGAATATATATTAGAGGAATACATAGAAAGTAAGGCGGAGACTGTTTCCGTAAATTATCTTAGATTTTTGGACGAGTGGTTGGCTCTCATAGGTAAAGGCGTTGATGATCTTGATACGGAGGAAGTTATTAGTCTCATAGATCTGTATGAGGAATTTGTAAAGGAGGAGGGATACCTGTGGCTACTATCTACGGAGGATACCTTTATAGAAGGTCTTATTAATTCTATAGATATATCCGATAAGGAAGAAAGTGGTGCGGAAGTACAAGCTTTATTTTGTATTGATGTCCGATCGGAACGCTTCAGAAGAAACTTGGAAAAGGTCGGTAACTATAAAACCTTCGGTATAGCCGGGTTTTTCGGTGTGCCTATAGCATTTGTGGAATTGAGGAAAGGCCATGAGGAGTATCTGTGCCCCGTTTTAATAAAACCGAGGAATGTAGTTATAGAAATAGACAAAGAGAAAAAAATAGAGGAGGGCAATTATAAGCACCTTTTCAAGGAGATATTGCACGATCTTAAGGAAAATGTGTTTACACCTTATATAACAGTTGAGGCTATAGGATTCCTTTTCGGATTTGATTTCATAGGTAAAACCTTTTTCCCCCTTGAGTATTCAAAGATAAGGGAGCGAATAACCGAATCTTATAAACCTACGGATATTCTGATAGATAAGCTTAGCAGGGAGGAAGTAGAGGAGATTATAGATCATGTTTACAAGATTTCTTTAAGAAAGATAGTGAAGTATGAACTTTCTTTAAAGGAAGAGAATATAAGTGAAGATATATTGGAAGAAATACTTAAGGTGTCTCTGGAGGGCGGTAGCTACAGTGAATATCTCAAGGAAATGGGTATACCTGAGGCTAAGCAGGAAGAGTTTTTCAGGAAATTAAGGGATGAGTACAGGGTTGAAAGGGGCTATAGGGAGCTTCTTATAGAGAGATTAAAAAATATAGGCTTTTCTGTTGAGGAGCAGGCAACCCTTGTGGGAGGAGCATTGCAGTCTATAGGGCTTACAGATAACTTTGCCAAGCTTATCCTTGTTTTAGGTCACGGCAGCAAGTCTGATAACAACCCTTATGAATCCGCCCTTGACTGCGGTGCATGTGGAGGTGCTTCAGGCATTCACAACGCAAGGGTTTTCTGTAAAATGGCAAACAATCCCAAGGTAAGGGCATTGCTTAAGGAAAGGTTCGGTATAGATATACCAGAGGATACCTTCTTCCTGCCAGGTATTCACAACACTACCACCGATGATGTGTACATTTATGATACGGAAGTACTACCGGCAAAATACAGCTTCCTACTTGAAAAGGTTAAGGAGGATCTGTTTAAGGCTAAGCTTCTTACTTCCGAGGAGAGATACATTGAATTATTTGATGATAAGGAGAAAAGCGATTATATGAGGATTAAGGAGATAGAAAAGAATGCCTACGATTGGTCTCAGGTAAGACCCGAATGGGGGCTGTCTGGTAACTTTGCCATGGTTATAGGGGGAAGGGCATTAACAGAAAAGGCTAACCTCAGGGGTAATGTTTTCTTACACTCTTATGACTATCGCCTTGATAAGAAGGGGTTTATTTTGGAAAACATACTGTCAGGACCCTTAATAGTTGCCCATTGGATAAATATGGAGCACTATTTTTCAACTGTTGATAATGAGGTTTACGGTAGCGGTAGTAAGGTATATCACAATGTGGTAGGGAGAATAGGTGTGATGACGGGTAACTTCAGTGATCTTAGAACAGGGTTACCTTCCCAAACTGTGTTGAGGGAAGGATTACCCTTCCATGTTCCTATAAGGCTTATAGTTTTACTTGAAGCACCTTTTGAATTTGCCACTTCAGTTATAAGCAGGGTTTATAAAGTAAGGGAGCTTTTGGAGAACGGTTGGATGAACTTTATTATTTTTGATCCTGAAAGCAAAGATTTTTATGTTTTCAGGGAAGGCAATTGGCACAAAATGGTTGAGGAGGTAGTACATGAAGGAGCTTAACCTTTACGACATGAAGAAAGTAGAGATAATCGTTAAAGGGGAAGATCTCAATTTTGTTATTGATCTCCTTGAGAGAGCTGGCGTAAAGGGTTATACCCTAATACACAATCTTTCAGGAAAAGGAAGTCACGGATTTCATGAGGGCCATCTTATGTTTAATGAGGAGGATGTACTTGTGATGGTAATTTCCGTTATGCCCGACGAGAAGGTATCAGCCATTCTTGATGGCATAACACCTTTTCTTAACAAGCACTCGGGTGTTGTATTCATATCCGATGTTAAGGTGAGCAGACTTGAGAAATTTAAGAAGTAATCAGACATTTAGAATTCTATTGAGCCTTAAAGCTTCCCTATCTATATCTTTGTACTCCTGTGCTTTGTTGAAGTCTTCAATATAAAATTTACCTTTCCTGAAGGCAACGAATCCCCTTTTTTCTCCCGAAAGGAGGGCTTCCACCGCCACCTCGCCGAATTTCATTGCCATTATCCTGTCCGTGTGGGTTGGTGAACCGCCTCTTTGTAGGTGTCCGAGCACGGTAGCCCTTATCTCCCCGTACCTCTCTCCTATTTCAGAAAGTAGAAAATCTTTAAGGTCTTCCGCCTTTCCGTAGCCTTCCGCCATTACTATAATGAAGTGCAGTTTTCCCATCTTCTTTGATCTTATTATCTCTTCGGGAATCCTTTCTATGGGAAATCTTTCTTCTGGTACCAAAATAAGTTCAGCACCTGTGGCAAGACCGGCCTCAACCGCTATAAATCCCCTATTCCTGCCCATCACCTCAACGATGAATATCCTTTCATGAGAGCTTGCGGTATCCCTTATTTTATCTATGGCGGATACCGCATTTCTTAGAGCGGTATCGTATCCTATACAGTAATCCGTACCTCCTATATCATTATCAATGGTACACGGTATGCCTATAACGGGTACATCTGTTTCCTTCTGAATAAGATCCGCTCCTTTAAAAGATCCTTCACCGCCGAGGATTATTAATGCTTCAATACCTACCTTTTCAAGATTTTTGTAAGCTATCTTCCTGAACTCCTTTTCAATAAATCGCGGTTCCCTACTACTTAAAAGGAAAGTCCCACCTATGTGAAGTATCCCTCCCACATCCCTTGAGGTAAGTTCACATATTTCGCCTTCAATAAGTCCTTTAAAGCCCCTTTTTATTCCGAAAGCCCTGTTTCCGAGGGAGATTATCCTTCTAACTATAGCCCTTATGCAGGGGTTCATACCTGGGGCATCACCGCCCGATGTTAGAATACCTATATTCATGATTTACAAAAGTATATTATCATACAGGGAAAAGCTTTATCTTCCCCTTTATATATCCCTTCTTTTAGGCGTATCCGTTCACTCCTTTTTTGGTTTTGAATATCTTACACCATTCGTTCTTATTGCACCACTTCTTCTGTTTGATTTAAAGGAACTCGGCGTTACAAATGTAAAAAAAGGCACAATTATCGGCGCTATATTTTTGATATTTCCCCTTTTTATTCATCCTTCGGATATAGATCTATACTTTATTGCAAATCATGTGGGAGTGGCTATTGCGGAAGAAATATTCTTTAGGGGATTCTTAATGAGGAAATACTCCAACATTGTAGTTTCCATAATGTTTGTAATTCCTCATCTTATCCTGATTCCCTCCCTCGGTGCCATACTTACCTTTTTCCCTTCGCTCTTTTTCGGCTTGCTTTATTTGAAGTTCAATTCCGTAGTTCCGTCAATATTTGCTCACTTTTCTGCCAATGTTTTCTACATTGGCCTTTCCGAAAGGATTGATTGGGTAAGAAAAATATGGGAGCTGGAAATCAGTACAGTGCTTTGATTCCTACGGAGTAGCTGTCATAATAATAATCAATGCCGAAATACTCCGCAAATGTTTTACTTACCCCCGCATTTATGGTGAAGGCAGGTAGTACATAATATTTGGCGTATATGGTGTATCTCTTCTTTTTGGTTGTAAAGGATGTATTAACGCTGTAACCTCTGTTTTTAACCGCAAGCATCTGTTCTCCTGTCATAAAGCGCATGCTCAGCATAACCTTTCTGAAGCGGGCTGATAGGGATACCTCCGTTGATAAAAGGTCATCCTTGGGTATAAATTCAAAATTTTCAAAGGGGTTTATATAATAAACCGCGGTTTCAAGATAGATAATAGGTATTAAGGAAGTGGTGAACTTCCACTTGAATTTCGGTGAAAACTGGCTGACATTCAAAGAGAAGAATTTATTCCTGTACATGGAAAGAGAGGTGTCAAAACCTATGAGGAACTTATCCTTTATAAGGGAATATTCTGTGCCTGCGAATATAACTATAGTACCGTTAGTGTATATACTGTCTGAAATTATGTAATGCAGGCCGGAGTAAAGATTATAATTGTTGTAATACTTTGAGTAAGAACTCGTTATGTTCCACCTTTTATATTTTGTATAGACATAGTAGCTTTCCGTATAATAAACGGCAATATCAACACTGCTTTTTTTTTCTTTATTCAAATATCTTATATTCGTGCCTGCAGAAAATCCTTCATATACCTGTTCATATACGCTGTATTTAATGCTGTAGGAATCAAAATCAATACCTACCCTTATCTTAGGGAAGGAAGGTAGGGAGAGAATAAACAATATCAGATAAATAAAGGGAAGGGGGTTGGGCACCCCCTCTTCCCTTTCGCATGCCTTTTCCACCTCTCGTTATCAATCGTGGTCATCCATGTCATCAAAGCCATCATCTATATCATCATGGTCATCATCAATGTCATCGTGGTCGTCATCCGGATCGTCATGATCATCATCTGGGTCATCATGATCATCATAAGGATCGTCATGAGAAGAGGAATCAAGGGATTTTATATCTCCGAGCCTCGGAAATCCGAAGTCATCTGGACTTGCAAAGGAAATAGCAACACCACCGAGCTTAATTATGAAAGCAACCAACAGGACAAACCATTTCCATCTTTTCATATCACACCCCCCTTGGGTATTAAAATGACGCTCTTATTACATACCTCCCATACCACCCATACCACCCATTCCTCCCATTCCTCCCATTCCTCCCATGCCACCCATACCCATGCCCATACCACCCATTCCTCCGAATCCTGGCGCAGGTCCGAATCCTCCCTGACCGCCGAAACCTCCTCCGAATCCTCCCATACCCATACCTCCCATCATACCCATACCCATACCCATACCCATACCCATACCCATGCCTGCCAATGCTGTTCCTGCAGCCAATGAACCTGCTATTGTTAATGCAAGAATATATTTCCTCATGATACTCCACCTCCTTTAGGGTTTTGTCTTATTTATAACTTTGTGGTATCAATTTTTCAATAATTTTTACTTATGTTAAATTTAAGGTGAAAATGTAAACAAATTTAACACTTCTTGTATATCTGCTTTATGTCAAGATATGACGATATCCCCATGTTTTTCCAAAGGAACTCAAGCATGATCATAAATAGTTTCGCTGTTGTCATCGCATCATCCAGAGCTCTGTGTACCTTTTTGTAAGTAATACCGAAGTGATCAGCAAGGTTATGTAAGGTATAGTTTCCCAATCCCGGAAATAAATTTCTTGCAAGCTGAAGGGTACATATATGAGGAATCTTTAACTTTTTGCCCAAATATATCTTTGTATATTTGTCAAGGAATTTTATGTCCTGCTTTACATTATGGCCTACCACTATATTGGTGCCTATAAAGTCCATAAACTCTCCTATTACCTCGCCTATGGTGGGTTGACCTATTACCATCGCATTAGTTATGCCCGTTATCTCCGTAACCCTTCTTGGTAGAAAATAACCTGGATATATAAGCCTTGAATAGGTTTCGCTTATTATACCTCCTTCTACTCTTACAGCGCCTATTTCAATAATATCCGCTTCTTCTATTGAAAATCCCGTGGTTTCAAGATCTATAACAACAAAACTGCCTTCGTAAAGGGGTTCATTCATGACATTAATATATTCCATCCGTATGCTAAAGGACAAGCTTGTAATATAATCTTTTGGAATGGTGTTTTTCTGGAAAAAGAGTGAAACGGAAAAGGAAGCGGAAGAGGGAAAAAGAGAAGCAATTATACAGCTTATAAAGGAGGGTAAAAAAGACAAAGCTATAAAGATACTTGAGAGATTTAAGGATAGGGAAGAGTTTACAAAACTGCTTTTTGACCTTTATCTTGAAAAAGGCAACTACGATAAAGCTAACAGATTATTGGAGGAGTTCGGGGAAGAGCTTGCCTCCGTGGAGGAAAGGGCTCTTGTTTATGATAGGGTGGGTAAATGTAAAGAGGCTGTAGATTTGTATTTAAGGACGGGGAAGTTTGAACATATACTCAGGGCGGGTGAGATCCTTGAAAAGGAGGGTATGGATGAGGAAGCCCTTAAGGTTTACGAAAGGGCTCTTAATATGGCTGATGTTTTTGCCCGGGAAGATGTAGAGGAAAGAATAAAAAGAATAAGAAAAAAGCTTGGTCCTGAGGAGAAGAAGGAGAGTATTCTTGATAAATTCAGGAGAGGTTTAAGAAAAACAAGGGAAAAGGTTCAGCTTGGCCTGTTGTTCGGGGGAAGGAGTCTTGATGATGAGCTTTTTGAGGAAATGGAAGAGATGTTTATTAAGGCGGACATAGGAGTCAAGATGTCCGTTAAGCTTGTGGAGTTTTTAAGGAAAGAGGCATTGAAGAGGAAACTCAAGACTTCCGATCAGCTTAAAGATATAGTAAAGGAAAAGCTGTTGGAAATACTTAAAGGTTGTGAATCAAACGTAAGGCTTGGCAGGAATCCTCCTTCCGTTATTTTGTTCTTGGGAGTTAACGGATCTGGAAAGACCACAACCATAGGTAAGCTCGCCCATCTTTATATATCCGAAGGAAAAAAGGTTCTCCTGTGTGCCGCGGATACCTTCAGGGCAGCCGCTATTGAACAGTTGGAAGTATGGGCGGAGAGGAGCGGTGCGGATATTGTTAAAAAGGAGGAAGGCAGTGATCCCGCTTCCGTAGTCTATGAGGGTTTGGAAAGGGCTAAATTGGAAGGCTACGATATTGTTCTTGTTGATACAGCGGGCAGACTTCATACGAAGGAACCTCTTATTAATGAGCTGAGGAAAATTAAAAGGATAATACAGAAGCTGCTTCCCGAAGAGCCCTCAGAAACACTGCTTGTTATAGATGCGACCGCGGGTCAGAATGCCATATCTCAAGCTAAGATTTTTAAAGAAGCGGTTGATGTCACGGGAATAGTGGTTACAAAGCTTGACGGATCCGCCAAAGGGGGTGCTGTTATACCTATATGTAATGAATTAAAAGTGCCCATAAAACTTGTGGGTGTAGGTGAAAGAATAGAAGATTTGCAACCCTTTAATGCGGAATTTTTCGTATCCGCCTTACTGGATTGATCAGTCCATACCCGCACTCAAAGATAACCTGTAGATATTGCCCCCTCTTGAAAGGTTAAGACCGCCCCTGAAAGCGGATATTACTATAACATCCCCTTCTTTTGTTTGCAAGATTGTCTGAACCGATTGTTCAAACTCTTCTCCTTCTACCTTTTTAAAGTAAATATTATCTCCTTCAATATTTCCGAAGTATATACTTCCCTTTTTAAAAAGGGGAAGGTCAAAAAGTTCACTGGCTTTGCTTCGTTCATTTATACCAGCCAGTATTATGTTTGTCTTTCCCACATTTACAACACTGATGGGATTTGAAAAATAGAAGGTTTCCGCTGTATCTTCATCTTCCCCGTATTTTATGTAGTTATATGAGCTTCTGAGATTCAGGCTTCCAGAAAATATTTTTACTCCTTCTTTAACCACATTGATTACTCCGTCCGTATCAATAAAGCAAAGATAATTGTTATAGTAGAAGGCACCGTCTATGGGAAAATCTTCGTATTCTTTAAATTTACCAGCTTCTTTTACTTTACCCTCTTCATAAATGGCTTTGAAGACGGACCCCCATTTGGGGAATTCCACCTTTTGACCCACAAATGTATCTTCTGGATTTTCCTTATTCAGCACATTTATAAAGAATGGAATATCCCTAACAATGAATACGGGCTCGTTTTCCACCATCTTTATTACATAAGACTTTGCCTTGTCTCCCTCTACCATGTTGAGGAGTATGTAATCCTTCTTGTCCTTTTTATTTATCCGCGCAACCTTTATATAAGCGGGATATCCTGCAGGAAGGAAGATTGAATCTCTTTTAACCATCTCCTTTTCATGCATTTCAAATATTTCAATTCTATCTTCAAAGAGTATAACGAGATAATCCTTACCGTCACCGTATATGTCTCCAGCATCCGCGGAAAGGGGGATATCGGACAAGGTGCCTATAAGACTCGCTTTTGCGGAAACATTGGTTATCCTGAGATCCTTTTGTTTTTTTATTTCTTCTTTTGTCATCCTTTCTTCTTTAACTACCGCGGTCTTTACATAGGCGAGGGGAAACCCGTTAAATTCAATACCGAAGCCGTCTTTAAGTTCCTTGATCATATACTCACACATGTTACCCCTTCTAAGGTGGGAAACTTGCACACCAGCTTCAAAAAATCCTTCATCGCTTCCTATAAAACATACACTATTAACTTCAATCTTTATCTTGTCACCTTTTTTTGCTTCTCCTTCAATAAGCTTAGCGTAAGAGTATCCCTCCTTTACTTTTGTTATTACAATCTTTCCCTTTATTTTATACTTTATACCTATAACATTACCGGTCCACGGATGGACAATCCTATCTCCCGCTTCAACAATATTAAATATTTCGCCTTCCCTTACCTTATCTTCCCCGAGATCTATTATCACCTCATTACCAGACACTTCAACTATGTAGCCTTCCCTTTTAAAAATATCCTTAAGGGATGCAAAGCTTAAACCTATAAAGAAAATAAGGAACAGATTTATGAAACCTTTCATTTTTGAGAAACAATTACCTCCATTCCCTCTATTACCTTATCCGTCATATCTTCGGTTCCCACCTTTATACATCCTTCTTCAAATATATCAGGTGTTCTGTATCCACTTTCAAGTACATATTCTACAGCCCTTTCAATGGTTTCCGAAGCTTCCGTTTCGCCAAAGGAATACTTGAGCATCATGCTTGCGGAGAGGATAGTGGCAAGAGGATTGGCTATTCCCTTACCCGCTATGTCTGGAGCGGAGCCGTGAACGGGTTCGTAAAGGGCATATCTTTCACCTATGCTTGCGGAGGGTAGCATGCCCAAGCTTCCTACAACAACCCCCGCTTCATCAGAAAGTATATCCCCGAAGATATTTCCCGTCACTATAACATCAAAGGTGGAGGGTCTTCTTACGATCTGCATTGCGCAGTTATCTACATAAAGATGTTCAACTTCTACATCGGGAAAGTTTTTCCTTTCCTCTTCAACAACATCCCTCCACAGTTTGCTGACTTCAAGTACATTGGATTTGTCAACGCTTGTTAATTTCTTTCTCCTTTTCCTTGCTATTTCAAAGGCAACCCTTACTACTCTCCTAATTTCATCCTCTTCGTACTTCATAGTATTTATACCCACCCGTTTGTCACCTTCCTTATAAATGCCCCTTGGCTCTCCGTAGTATATACCGCTTGTAAGCTCCCTCACAACTATCATATCCGTACCCTTTACCACATCTTTCCTCAAAGGTGATGCCTTTATTAAGGGATCAAAAACCTTTGCCGGTCTTAAATTTGCAAAGAGATCAAGCTCCTTTCTTATTTTTAGCAATCCCTTTTCGGGTCTTCTGTCCGTAGGAAGGTTATCCCATTTTGGTCCTCCCACAGCTCCGAGCAGTATAGCATCCGAATTTTTACACAGTTCAAGAGTTTGATCTGGGAGGGGATCACCGAATTTATCAATGGCTATTCCCCCTATGTATCCTTCTTTAAATTCAAAATTTATGTTAAATATCTCCGAGATCTTATTGAGAACTCTAAGGGTTGCTTCCACAATCTCGGGTCCTATACCGTCACCTTTAAGAACCGCTATTCTGTAACCCATTGTCAGAAGAGTACTCCCGCCTTTAAGTATAGACCTGAGATTGTTACATTTGAATCAACGCCTTCACTTTCTATCTTGATATTTAGATTTTCATATTTATAACCCAAGGCTCCGTAGAGGAACATAAACTTACCCCTAAGTTCTGCCATAAGATCGGAATAGGTTGCCCCTCCGAAAGTGATTATTTTAAAATCACCGAACAGACCTACGGGCAATCCGGGGAAGTATCCACCTGCGGATACATAGATCATAGGTATGGGATATTTGAAGCTTGCTGTTGCAGTTCGCCGAGTTGTTCCGACAGTACCAGTAACTGAACCTTTGAATTCAAATATCCTACCCATAAGTCCTAATTCAATATCAACTGCGGGAACGGGGATATTCCAGTATATGCCTATATCCGTTCTATTTATAGCGAAAGAACTTTCTATGGTACCGCTGAAGTTTTCACCTCCCCAGCCGAGGCTTTGAAGGTTTGTTTTACCCTTAAAGGTTGCAGGTGTGTACTGAAAATACAAGTCAGGTAATATGGGCACAGGGTGTTCAAACTTTATCTTTGCCATTATATTGTTGGAGCTTCCGAGTTTAAGTTGGTCTCTAAGATTTACCTCTCCGCCGTCATAGGATGCTTTTCCAGAAATGCCTTGAAATACATAGCCGAGCGACACATCAATGTCAACCGCCGGTACAACATCTGCAAAGGAAAAACTAGCCGTTACCAAAGCGGACAACATCAGTTTCCTCATCTGTAACCTCCGGAAGGAATTATACAAAAATTATAAGATATTAGGCATTATCAAAGGGAAGGAGGGGAGCCGTGGCGCACAGGCTCCCTTATACTTATCAGCTTTCCTCCGAATATGT
Organism: Aquificales bacterium; assembly: GCA_015491275.1. Lineage (GTDB taxonomy): Bacteria > Aquificota > Aquificia > Aquificales > Aquificaceae > WFWF01. The sequence continues at coordinate 18,582 of WFWF01000124.1, forward strand.
TTCTACCTTTCTCTCTATGCTTATGGCTTCATCACTTGCATTTATTTTTACCTCAACCTTCCATCCCGTTTGCAGATTTGTCAAACAATCAATTCCGTAAGCGTACTGACCGATCTGGGGATAGTGTTCACACGCGGTTGAATTTGTTACACTTATGGGGTTTGAATAGGAATCAATGGTGAATGTATTGTTATTTGTATCTATACTCTGTACCGTGCCTATCATTTCAATTGCGTTGGAGGAGTAATTTTCCTCGTCACCTTCACACTGACCTTGACCCTTGAGTTCTATCTTTATGGCGGTGAGATTTGTATTTTGGGCTGGATCTTCTTTAACTTTAAACTCTGCGCAATAGTTTGTTTGCAGTTGAGCTATACAATTTGAAGCTCCTATGTAATTTACATCGTTTACTTCACACACGGTGGTATCTGTCAAGCTTACCGAATAGTTAGTATTTTTCCATGAGGCTGTAACGGAGTTATTTGCTGAATCAATATTCGTTATGGTTCCGTAGAATTCGTAATATGTGTCCTTAAGTTCGTTTTCCGATTTGGGTGTTATGGGTTTCATTGTTAATTTGATGATTTCCCACGGTGTCTTAGTAGTATCAATCTCCATATCCTTAAGAACAAAGTCAACTATAAGTTTACCCATAGCGAAGGGGTTGACGGTTCCGTTAAAGTTGATGAGGCACTCCTGAGTATTTTGATCACACTGAATGGTATTGGGCTTATTTTGATTGATGGACTGAGGATTAAATATGGCATTGTTTTGATTGCCCTGATTATCAACTACAGTTGCGGACTGGGATATCCTTACCTGCAGTCTGTTGTAGTTACCGGAGGGTACTGTTGAACTACCAACATAGTGCATTACACCGTTCAGTTGAGTTAGGTCAACATTTATACCCGTTGAGCTTTTGTAAAGTGAATGGCATGTGTTCGTCCCCGTATTACAGAGGCTTACCTCTTTGACATTCACCACTATTGAAGGAAAATCGGTTGCAGGAGCGTCTGTTAAGTAGAGATCCACATTTTGCGGAGAAGAGGAAGTACCCCCGCATGAGTAAAGGTAAAGTGCTGATGTAAGTAAGGCACCTCCTATTAGAACTTTTCTTTTCATTTTTTCAACCTCCTTTTGCTTTTTCATATTATCTTAGATAATTCCCGCGGACTTAAAAGGGAAGGTAATTTTCACACATTAATTTTTAAATTTGGAAATTGCAATCTTCTTCGTCGCTAACAAATTCGGAAACATCAACGGGTATGTAAGTTGTTACCCTACCCGTTTCACCTGTGTAAGGACTTTTAACTATAAATGTTATTCTTACATCGTATGAATATATATGTCCCATTCTGGGTTCAAGGTACCTTAGATCTGATATGGGTTTTGATATCTTTTGAGCTTGGGAGAATATTTCAACGGGTATGGTGACAGTTGCTGATTGACCTGTTATGGATATACCAAGTTTTCGGCTTACGGAAGATAACGGCGGAGGCGTATTTTCATTGGGCACTGTTGAGGAAATCGGAAAGTAATCAATATTAACCTCATCAACAATAACAAGGGTTCTTTCTGTATCTACAAGGTTGGTTGATGCGGGGGTTGCTTCAAGGTTTATATTAACGATTGTCGGCTTTACAACGTATGAGTCACATATATCATCATTGTTTGTGTCTTCCCATACAGCCACATCCACATCTACAGGTATTTCCTCTGGAGATACACCTATTCTAAGACTGCTTATCATAGCTTCTTGGGATCCACAGCCTATTATAAATGTGGTTGACAGTAGCAAACTATAGATTAACCTAAATCCCCTCATGGTCCTCTCCTCTTTTTTGGTATTGAATGATACCATATTTTAAATATAATTCAACTATGGGTATTTTATATGCTTTTTCCATTCTATCTGTAGCTTTACCGATGTCCTTAGCCCTTTCCCTTATTGTGCTGGCAAAAGTTCCCCCCCGCATTTCCGTACCCATAATAAATAAATCGGAGCCTGATATTTATTTTTTAACCCTTAAACTCAGAAACATCTTCCCTCAAAAGGGGGATACAGTCTCAAATATTTCTGGGGTGAGAGGTGGCGACCTGAAAGGTTATAAACTTCTTGCTACATCTGTCGGATCGGTTAAGATGGCTCTATTGAAGAGGGGAGGTGATGTCTTTGTTGTGAGGGAAGGAGAGGCATTTAAAGGCGGTTTTGTTAAAAAGATAGGAAAGGATTTTGTTATTGTGGATATTAACGGAAGAGAGGAAATACTTAAATTCCCAAGGGATGTTGGCGGGCGGATTTCGGATGAAAAATTTGTGTCAATTACGGAAAGACCGCCTTCCGCAGGTGCGGTCATCTCACGAAGGGAATTGGAGAAACTAACCGCGGACCCCGGTATTATGTTCAATCAAGTAAGGCTTGTACCATATGTAAAGAACGGTAGGACGGAAGGGTTCGTATTTGAATGGATAAAACCAAATAGCCTGCTGGCTAAGGCGGGTTTGAGACCGGGCGATGTATTAATAGCCATTAACAATATGCAGATAACAAGCGGGGAAGACGCCTTCAGGATACTTCAGCTTCTCAGAAATGAAAATACCTTTAAGATATCAATACTGAGAAACGGTAAACAGATGGATCTTACAGTAAGAGTTGAATGAATGTTTTTTACATACTTTCTTTAATTTTTTTGTGTTTACTTTCGTGTACTTCACGAAGTGAGCTTACCGTGGCGGTTGGGGGAACTTCCGCGGAAGTAAACTATTGGTACAGGATTATAAAGGAATTTGAGAAAAGAGAAGGAATAAAGGTAAGGATTATAAGACAAGTTTCGGACAGCGATCTTAGAA
>WFWF01000125.1 GCA_015491275.1 Aquificales bacterium
TATCTGTACATAAGGGGTATTTTAACTATAACTTTTTCTTAGGGATCGATTAAGATATATGTATAATTTCCTGAAGGGGAGAGGATGGTTGTACTTATTGTTTTGCTTTCCTTTATTATATTAAGGGCGGAGACTTTATATGTATCACCTTCCGCTACTAATAATCCTGATTGTTTAAATCTTGATACATATACATGTTCTCAGACTGACCCCTGCGATCTTTACACCGCCCTTTGTAAAGCAAGTTCAAATTCGGAAGATGATACGATAATACTTGCCCCAGGAACCTATTCTCCCGATCCGTCCAAATCCTTCACATACAAAGCCCTCGGAGAAAATTCGGGAAATTCTCTTACCATAAAAGGATCCGATCCTTCCAACAAACCGGTCATTGATCTAAACAATCAATCCTTAATCGGAATACATATAAAGACAAGGGGAATAGGTGCGGGCGATGACTCAACCGCTGTAATAACAGTAAGGGATTTAATCATACAGCGGGTAGGAGGACACTCGGGATATTCTGCCTTATACATTGAGGTTGAATCAGCGGATGTACATATAGAAAACTGTGAATTTCGTAACGGTGTAGGAAGAGGTATATACCTCAGCTATGATGCTTCATATGTAAGGATAAGAAACAACACATTTGATAGTATAGCTGGAGCATACATTTCAAACCTTTATTCAAACACGGGACCCCTCGGACTGAGTATTGAAATAACCGGTAACAATTTCAGTAACATGTCTTTACCTTTAATGATCTATATGAACAAAGAAACGGAAATTTTTATAGATAAAAACATCTTTTCAAATAACTCAACAACAACGGCGAGTACACCATCTTCACTACTGGTTGACTTGAGGGGAGGAAGTAAACTGTATATGAAGAGCAACATGCTTTATAAAAGCACTGCCCCCAATTACGGTGCGGTGGCTATCTTCTTCAGAATCGGGGGCGGTTCAGCATACATAATTAACAACACTCTAACCGCAAATAGGGCAACCGATACGACAACCAACTATGGAGGTGGGTTGTATATAAGTGCGGGTGGTGAGCAGGCTGATGTGCATATTTACAACAATATATTTTGGGAAAATACTACGCAAGTAGCAGGTGATATGGGCGAGGATCTTTACATAAGTGCATTCAGCACAAACAATCTGTTTTCATTAAACCTTTATAACAACCTATTTTCTCTTAACGCAAGCTTTGATCCCGCCAATGATTCCGGAACTGATCCAAACATACTTGAGTCGGAAGACATCTATATATCAAATACAATAAACTATAATTACGGCGGAAATATAAAAATTGATCCCTCCTTCGTAGATCCCACCACGGATAACTACCATATAAATCCCACCTCTCCTGCAAAGGATGCGGGCTTGAACTCAGCACCCTATCTACCCTTAGAAGATATAGATAATGAGCCGAGAATAATGAGCGATGTAGATCCGCCCGGGGTTGATATAGGAGCGGATGAGATAGCCTACCCCACACCGGATATATCGGTAAATACGGAAGAATATTATTTCGGGGAACTTTTAACCGGAGAGTCTTCAACTTTTACACTTAATATAAGCAACAACGGTGTGAGTCCGAGTACTTTAAACATAAGTGATATAAGCATAGTTAATGAAGCGCCTAACGGTAGCTTTACAATAATAAATGATAATTGCACCGGCCAGAGTTTAAATGTGGGAGACTCCTGCTCCGTTGAAATAAGGTTCACCGCCGTACGCGGAGGATGGCACACGGGAGAGATAAGGATACTATCCAACGACATAGATGAGGGAGATTTAAGGGTACTTTTGAGAGGTCTCGGCATTCAGAGATTTTCCGAGATAGAAGTAAACCCAGCGTCCAAAGATTTCGGATCAGTGGATATGGAAAAGGAATATATATTCACCGTGACTGTTAACAACACAGGTACTGGGGATCTTCTTATCTCAGAGGTAACCTTGTCGGACACCTTTAATTTTTCCATCATTGAAGATACATGCACCGACAATCCCGTAAATCCGTCAGGAAGTTGTACACTAAGGATAAAATTCCTTCCCCTTGTTGAAGGTACCGTTGAAGCATATCTTTACATAAAATCCAACGATGTTGATGAACAGGTAGTTAGTGTTTACATGACTGCAAGAGTTAAAGCAAATCCGGTACTTTCACTTTCTCCTGACCCTTTAGATTTCGGAAAGGGCAAGATAGGAAAGGATAGTATAGTTAAAGAAATAATGCTTAAAAATACAGGAACGGGTGAGCTGATTATAAAGAACATAACCCTCAGTGATTATCAGAACTTCGGAGTTGAAAAGGATTGTAAAGGTGTCAGTATCAAAAAGGGTGAATCATGTATCTTAAAGGTATTTTTCTCTCCCGCCAAGGAAGGTAGGATTGAAGCGAAAATATATATTGAATCTAATGATGTAAGCAACAGTGTTAAATATATATCATTGAAGGGTGAGGGTATAAAGGAAAAGGTATCACCTTCCAGGAAGATAAGGGATATAGATTTTGGATGCAGGGCAGGAACAGGCTTCCTGCCCCTTATTATAATACTATTTGCAATGTTAAGAAGGATGTTCAGGTAGAAATTTCTACCCTGCCGTTTTCATCGTAGATATACAGCTTTCCTTCTTCCTCATCACGGGCACGTTTGTGCGCACCATCACACATGGGAAAATTCTTTGAAAGACCGCACTGACATATATAGTAAGTTTTATCAGAAGTATCAAGCTTATAAGGTTCCTTTGCGGTACATTTAACAAGTCTTGCCATTTCCACACCTCCTTCGGGGTTTATAGGTCTTATTATAATATTTCACTGAACAGAAACGGGTCCAACTGTAGAGTACGTAGAAATATTGCAAGGATCACCCATATTTACAGGTCTCGGACTCCAACATGCAAAGTCAACAGAAGCCACAGCCACACAATAATCACCCGGATTCAACCCCGTTATAGTATAACTACCACCATACACAGGCATCTGATACTCCACATTGTCCAACGTACTCACAACAGTGTTCGCTCTCGTCCACCACTGACAACTTGAACAATCAGGATTACAACTCGTCACAGGTTGGTAAAATACCAAATACCCCATAAAGTCCTTCTCTGTATTGTTAGCATTCCATGTCACACTTATAGTACCACTTCCACCAACAGCCTGTACCCCCGTAGGAGCAGAAGGTGGCGTTGAATCCCACCCATACTCTATAGTACCATCTCCATCTCCATCACCCTCGGGGGGTAGGTAGGCTGTATCAAGGGAATTTCTGGGTGGTCCCATCATACCTCCCCATGAGCCTCCGAAACCAGATAGGAAATTACCTATAAGATCCCACTCATTTGTGTGCACCCTTCTATCCGGGAATCCGTAAGAATAGTTGTTCCATAAATAGTAAGGCATTATTGAAAAATCTCCACCAGGGGGCCACCAGTGCATAGATCCGGAAGGCTGCCCTCTCAGGGTAGGAGGATAAACTACGGTAGGAGAATTAGCGGGAGGATCTCCTACACCGAGATTTGTAACCCACTGTTTACTCAAATCCATATCTGACCCACCTGCAGTAGGTCCGTGACATTTATGACAATAGGTCATATAAAGCTCCCTTCCATCCCTTAACCCCTGCGTTCCAGGATCACTGTAAACAGACGGATTAGCCTCCTGTACAAACCAATTTATCATCGCCTCCCTCTGCTGTGCATCAGGTATGCTTCCCCCAGTCGCTATCCTCCTCTGTACCATCCTGTTCACTGTCTTAGTCCAATGTACTATATCCTTACCCAAAGGTACAGCATCCCACCCATAAACTATACCAAGATACAACGACATCCCCCTCGTAAGCCTCTTGTTATTCGTAGCACTGCCTATAACTATCCCATGACATGTCCCACACGCCGCCTGTGCTATAAGCTGTGGCTCACTAACAGGTATATACCCACAACACCCAAGTGGCGCATTGCTAACAAGCCAATTCACTATCCTCATGTATATCGTCCCACCTTGACCTCCGGGTACTACAGCCCCATTCACATTTATCATCCTCCCCACCGTTATCTCCCAATCCTGCTGATCCTTACCATCAAA
>WFWF01000126.1 GCA_015491275.1 Aquificales bacterium
CCTCTACCGCCTCCTGCAATGAAGATGCTTCAATCTTCTTAATCTTCATCAATAATTCCTATAATTTTTATGTTAACCTTCCTCTCTAATTCATTATAAGATATAACCGAAAGCTCAGGAAGGTAAGCCTCAAGGGTTTTTCTTATGTATCTTCTTATGTTAGATGAGGTAACGAGTAACGGGGTGGTTTGATAGTTAATAAATTTCTTTATCTCATTGCTTATTTTAGGATACACATTGTTTATCAATATATCCAAAAATTCATCTTCCTTACCCTCCACTATGAGACCCTGTAGCTTTGATTCAAGTCTGGGTGAGAGGGCTATGGCATAGACCGTGCCGTCCTTCATGTACAGGCTGGTAATTCTCTTTGACAATTGCTGTCTTACATATTCTGTTAAAACTTCGGGATCTTTTGTTTGTTCAATGTAATCCGCAAGGGTTTCCAGTATGGTCATGAGGTCGTTGATAGGAATACCTTCCCTCAGAAGATTTTGTAATACCCTGTGTATGACGGAGATTGGTACTTGCTCTGGCACAATCTCCTGAACAACCTTGGGATATTTTTTGGAAAGGGCTTCTATAAGCTCAACAACCTCGTTTCTTCCGAGGATCTCATGAAGATTCCTCTTTATCACCTCGGATATGTGGGTTATTATAAGTGTGCTTATATCAACAACCATGTAGCCGAGACTTTGGGCTTCATCCTTTTGATCCTCCGTTATCCAGTACGCCTTCATTTTAAAGGCGGGTTCATAAGTTTCTTTACCTTCTATCTTTCCCCTTACATTGCCGAGATCAACCGCAAGAAGATGGTTGGGCATTATCTCATAAGAGTCAACCTCTATACCTTTTATGAGAAGTCTGTACTGATAGGGGGAAAGTTTCAGATTGTCCCTTATGTGTACGAGGGGTATTATAAGCCCGTATTCGTTGGCTATTTGCTTTCTTATGGTTCTTATCCTTGAAGGTATATCTCCGCCTTGGGACTCATCAATGTAAGGTATTAATCCGTACCCCACCTCCATAGTTATGGGATCTGGTTGAGGGACTATCTCCTCTTCCTTTTCCTCCTCAACCTTTTTCTGTTCTTGAATAGCCTTTTCAAGTTCCTCTACCTGTTTTTCCTTTAAGCTCCTTACGAGCATGTAATATACACCTCCGAGTAATCCTGCCATGAAAAAGAAGGGTATTTTGGGAAAGCCGGGTATAAGACCTATAAATACGAGCAATCCCGAAGCTAATATTATTGCTTTCGGTTCTTTGGAGAATTCTTGGACTATAACATTTCCGAGTTCTTCCTTTGAAGAGGTTTTTGTCATAACAACACCCGCGGATGTATAAAGTATGAGGGCGGGTATCTGTGATGCAAGACCTTCACCTACCGTAAGCAAGGTATATGTTCTGAGGGCGTCTCCTATATCCATACCTTTGAAGAGTATGCCTACTATAAGTCCGCCAACGAGACTGAGGAACAATATAAGCAGTGCTGCTATAGCATCTCCCCTTATAAATTTGCTTGCTCCGTCCATAGATCCGTAAAAGGATGCTTCCCTTTCAAGCTGTTCCCTTCTCCTCTTTGCCTCCGCTTCCGTTATTATTCCCGCATTGAGATCTGCATCAATGCTCATCTGTTTACCGGGCATGGCATCAAGAGTAAAACGCGCTGCTACTTCCGAAATCCTTTCCGCTCCCCTTGTTATAACTATAAAGTTTATGACTATAAAGATGAAGAATACTATTAATCCGACGAGTACATCTCCCCCCACCACAAATTCCCCGAAACTCTCTATGATATGACCTGCCGCATCCGTTCCCTGATCACCGTAAAGTAAAATTCTCCTTGCCGCTGCGATGTTAAGGGACAATCTCAAGAGTGTTCCCAGAAGTAATAAACTCGGGAAGGATGAAAGTTCAAGGGGAGTTTTGACAAAAAAGGTAAGCATAAGGGAAGAAACTGCAAATGTTATACTGAGGGCAAGAAGTATATCAAGAAGGAAAGCGGGAAGGGGTATAATTATTGCTCCCAATATGGCAGCAAACGCTAAGGC
>WFWF01000127.1 GCA_015491275.1 Aquificales bacterium
CCCCCCTATACTTCTTTATCGTGTTGAAGATAACTATATCATCCTTAGATTCAAGAGCCCTCCTGATATCATCCGCTACACTGAATACATTGGTACTAATAGAAAGGGTGACGGGTAAGAGATTAACATAAAAGCCTTCTTCCTCCCTTAGATTAGACAGACCGGCTGGGTTGAAAAATACCGCAGAAAATGAACCGCCCACCGCATTGTACGCATTTCCCATTCCCAGAGCCCTGTAGTCTCTGTAAAGATAGGGATATTCAAATCCTACCGCTAAAACTAAACTGCTGAGGGATAAAAGTAGAACCAAAAATCTTAACATCTTTAACCTCCGTACAGATAATTACCTATTTCTTCTTCCGAACAGCCATCAGCTCCGCAGTTTGTGCTTATGAAATTGTTGATAGCATCCTTTGTTTCTTGATCAACAGCCATATCAACCGCATCATTTATAGTATTTGCAATTGTATTTTCAACTGTTGCGGGAGTTATATTCCCGTTTTGATCTTCAGTGAATACGGGACACGGAATGCATGTTTGACCGTCAACATCGCCCTCAGTACATTTATTATTTATATCCGAAGGACTGCAATAACCGTCCGTAACCACAAGGCTTTTTGTACCGTCCCCTTTTATATAAAGAAGCTTGTGAATGGTTTTATCAGGGTAAGACGGACACTTTGAGGCATTAGCACTTATATTAACAGGTACATATTCAAAGTTGAAGCCCCTTACCCTAAGATTCTGGTTTATTCTCCCTTGGTCTATAACAACACCATTTTGGCAGTTTGTTGTACCGTTAACAGCATACTTTATGGCACATCCGGATGCATCCCCCGTATCAAGGTTGTTGTTCCTGTTAACATCCGTGTTACAGTCAAGCTTTGAAGGATCCACCCATAATCCCACATTTTCAATTAGCAGGTTAAAAGATGCACCTACCACAGCAAAACTTATAACACTACCGTAGAAACAGGCATCTTTTGTAAGCTCATCATCAAGGGTAGGTTGGCATACATTATAGTTGTTGCCTATAGCCTTTTTATAGCTTGAGGCTGATTTTCTCATGTAGAAAAGTCCGGAACCCGATGCCTTATTGGCAAGCAGGTTCATTACTACCTTCTCAGCGTCCTTACCCGTTCTTGCGGAGTTTATCATTTCCCTGGCTATGTCAAGAGGATCCAGTCCCGCCTTTCCAGCATATGCAGCTCCCAAGTTTATGTATCTCTCCTTATCCGAATAACCACAACTCCTCTTTTCCAGCCTTTTTATAACCTCATCGTAATTCCCCTTGTCAAGAGCTCTCGTCACCGCAAATTGGCACGCTTCATTTGTTTCACCGCATCCAGCAAGGAATAAAATGACCACCGTTAATATAAATAAAATAGGCACCATAGCATACCTCCATTACTTTTAAATTATCCGAATTTTGCAATGAAAATTTAGTAAAAATTACCACAACGAAGATATAATATAAACAATGGATATACATGAGATAATGTCTATACTGCCCCATCGTTATCCCCTTCTCCTAGTTGATAAGATAGTTGAGTACGAAGAGGGTAAAAGGATAGTAGGGATCAAGAATGTATCCATCGGTGAACCTTATTTTCAGGGTCATTTTCCCAGCTTTCCCCTGATGCCCGGCGTTTACATACTTGAGGCGCTGGCTCAGGTCGGGGGTATCTTAATGATTAAATCCCTAAATCTTGAGATAGGTAAATATGCCATAGTATTTGCGGGGATTGATAATGCCCGTTTTAAGAAGCCCGTTTTCCCCGGGGATCAATTGAGGTTAGAACTTGAGGTTATCTCGTTGAAAAAAGTTCTTTCAAAGATGAAAGGCGTTGCAAAGGTTGATAATGAGGTGGTTGCGGAAGCAACCCTACTTGCAGCTTCAAGGAGACTTGACGAAATAACAAGATAATCAATCACCGTATATAATTATATATTCTCCCTCCTCAAAGCTACCCATTTCCTTTTTAAGGACTTCTTCATCAAGATTTTTTAATTCTTTACGCAAACTTTCCCGCCTTGCCTTCAACACTTCCACCTCTTTTGAAACCTTTCCCATCTCTCTTTTCATTGATATAACATCAAATATATTCGGGTCCGCTATCAATAGATTGTGCAGTGTATAAAATATAGAAAACAGTAGTAATATTTTGGAAGTTAATTTAACAGGGCTTTTTGAAGGCTTCCTTACCCTTGAATTGTGCACCATATCCGAGCTCCTCCTCAATTCTTAACAGCTCATTGTATTTGGCTATCCTGTCCGTCCTTGAAGCGGATCCTGTTTTTATCTGCCCGCTGTTAACTCCTACCGCAAGATGGGATATGAATGTATCTTCCGTTTCTCCGGACCTGTGAGAAATTATTGTATTGTAACCGTTCCTTTGTGCAAGCATTATAGTATCCATCGTTTCCGAAAGGGTCCCTATC
>WFWF01000128.1 GCA_015491275.1 Aquificales bacterium
CTTAAGAACAATCTTGCAAGTGCCAACCTTTGCCTCTCACCACCTGATAATGTTAACCCTTTTTCTCCTATAATCGTATCAATTCCGTCCTTAAGGCGGAAAACAAATTCGCATAGAGCTAAATTAAGAGCATTAAAAAGTTCCTTTTCAGTGGCATCAGGTTTTATTATTAACAGGTTATTTCTTATAGTGTCATTAAAAAGAAATATATCTTGTGAGGCAAAGGCTATTTTCTCCCTCAATGAATTTAAACTAAATTCACACAGCTCCGTATCATCTATTTCAATCCTTCCTCCGTAGTTTACAAGTCTCGGAAGCAACTTTACAAGTGTACTTTTACCCGAACCCGTATGTCCTACTATACCTATCTTTTCCCCCTTTTTTATTTCTAAATTGATTTCTCTTAAGAGGGTCTTTCCATCAATCCTAACATAAACATTCTTGAATACTATCTTTTCTTTTATACCTTTGAATATACTGTTCCCTCCCCTTTCCTCTTCAAGATTAAGGAGAAAATCTATTCTTGTTATCAAAGGCAGTGAAGCCTTTATATTCATTATTGCCCTTTGGGAGTTTGTTATAGGAACTTGTATCATAAAAAGGGCTGTCAGATAGGATACAAAGTCACCTGCGGTTATATGTCCCTCTATTATCCTGTAACCGCCGTATAGGAATACTCCTGCGACTATCACATATCCGAAGATGTAATTTAGTGCCGTGTTACCGAGCATGTATGCTATCATCTTGAGAGAGAATCTTTTTACCTGTTTATTGAAATTTTTAAAAGTTTCTATAAGTCTTTCTTGAAAGGAAAAAACCCTTATATTTTCGCTACCGTGTATTGTTTGAGAGAATATCTGCATTACTTCAGAGGATTTTTCTTGGGCAAGCTTTGTATGTTTGCCTTTTTTACTTCCGAAATATTTGACCATGTAAATGAGAAGGGGTAGGGTCACAAAGAGTATAAGTGTTAAGGCAATATCCCTGTATATGAGTACAGATATAAGGGCAAAGGCTATCAGTGGATCCCTTACAAGCTTAGGTAAGTGTTCGTTTATTATTTGTTTAAGTAGGTTTAAATCGTTGGATATCCTGCTCATAAGGTCCCCTGCAGGATGCTTTATAAAGAAGGAGTAAGGGACATGTAATAATTTGTTGAATATTTTTTCTCTTAGATCTGCTATTATGCCTTCCCCCATTGCATTGACGGAATAACTTGATATAAAGAAGCCGAGTTGCATTGTTAGGGCTAATCCGACGAGAGAAGCGGATATTAAAAAAAGGGTTTCCGTATTTTTAAGGATGAATACATCATCTACTACCTTTTTAACAAGAAGGGTTATACCAGCGGTACTGAGTGATTCTATAAGGGAACCAAAAAGTGCTACTAAGATGAGTGGTATATGTCTTTTTCCATGCTTTATTATCCACCTTATTTCTTTCATTAAACCAGGTCTTTAAGTTCTATCGCTACCGCACCTTCAGATAGCATAAGGTCAATTGCCCTCTCCGAGTCACCTGGGTTCACGTCAACTCCTTTTATTCCGTCAGTTAGAAGGAAAACTTGGAATCCGAGATTCAAAGCTCCCAAAACCGTATTTTTAACACAATAGTCTGTTGCTACACCGCCTACGAAAACCCTTTTTATTCCCCTTTCTTTTAGAAGATCTTCAAGCACTGTACCTTGGAAACCGGAGTATGCATCAAAGTCCCTGCTCGTTCCTTTGGATATTATGAATTTGTTATCTTGAGGAATTAAAAGATCATCGTGAAACTTAGCACCTTCCGTATTTTGCACACAGTGGGGTGGCCATATACCGCCGTGTCCTTTAAAGGATATATGGTCTTCCGGATGCCAATCTCGTGTGAAATAAACGGGCAAATTTAGAGAGGAAAATCTTTCAATGTATTTATTAAGTGTAGGTACTATACTATCACCTTTGGGAACAGGTAAGGCACCGCCAGGCATAAAATCTTTTTGCATATCAACAACTATGAGGGCATCCCTTTTTGAGATCTTTATCTTCATCTCATACCCCCTTTAACTCCATTATAAAAATTCCTTTAAACTATTTTCTATGAATTGTAATACTGTGTATCTCCTTGACGGATCTTCCTTCGTGTATAGAAGTTTTTTTGCCCTGCCAGAGCTTACCACAAAAGATGGTTTTCCCACATCCGCTATATACGGATTCCTCAGGGGTATTTTGTCAATAATAAAGTCAGAAAATCCGGAATGTTTTCTTGTTGCCTTTGATCTTCCAGCTCCCACCAAAAGGGAGAAGGTTTATAAGGAGTATAAGATCAACAGACCGAAGATGCCTGATCCTTTAAAGGTACAAATTCCCGTAATAAAGGAGATGCTAAGGCTTATGGGTATTCCTGTGGCTGAAAAAGAAGGGTATGAAGCGGATGATATTATAGGATTTCTTGCTTTGAAATTTGCAAAGGAAGGCAGGACTGTTAGGGTATATACACCAGACAAGGATATGTTACAGCTTGTAAATGACAGAATTATAGTTATCAATCCTATGAACGGTGAGGTGTTTAATAGAAAAAAGGTGTTAGAGAAGTTCGGTGTTGAACCCTCTCATATACCCGATTATCTTGCCCTCGTAGGAGATAAGGTTGACAATATAGAGGGTGTTAAAGGTGTGGGTCCCAAGAAGGCAATAGATATAATAAAAAAATACGGAAGCGTAAAGGAAATACTTGAACACAGATGGCAGGAGTTTAAAAGAGAATTCCCCCAAGCGGATAAGGAAAGTTTGAAGATTTATTATGAACTTGTCAGGCTCCATGTAGAAGTGGGTGAAGAGATGGATAATATAGATACGCGAATTAAAGATGCGGATTGGGAAAAGCTTGAAAAAAAGATAGAGGAATTAGAAATGAAAAGCCTTCTTAAGGATGTTGAGCTCTTAAAGAGAAGGAGAAGGCAGGCGACATTGTTTTAACAAGTTATAAGCAATTCTTTTATAAGTTCCTCTTTTTTCATCCTTAAGGCTTTTTCTCCCAAAGTAAAAAGCATAAATGTTCTAAGGATTCTATCATCAATTAGGTTACCCTTTCTGTTGTTCTCAAGAATTTTAATCAATTGCTGTGCTTCCCTTTGCACTTTTGTTTTGTCCGCTTCTCCCTTATATCTTTCAAAAAGAAGTATCTCTTCTAACCTGCTTTTTAGATTTTCACCGAATGTATCTTTCAGTAAATCAATAAGGGCTTCTGTCTTTTCACCGAGTGAGGGCGGTTTTATTTTTTCTTGTATCATTAATCTCTTAATTAAGTTTGCCCTTATATGACCTATACCCTTTATACCTCCGAGGGATGCGTGTTCAGGTGATATGCCGTATTTTATTGAGTGGCATATGGTGAGTATCTTTAAATCGTTCCAGTCTATATCACCTATGGACCTTATCTCTTTGAGTGTCCTTGCCAGATGTAGAACATCCGTTCCGAGGTATGAAAAATCGGAAGGGGGAGCCTGTATATTCTTGTATTTAAAGGTAAGACCTTCAATATAGAATACAAACTGATGAGTGTTGTCTTCCATACAAGAACCACCGCAGGTTGAAAGAAGACTGAGGACATAAAAATGATCTTCCTCAAAGGTTTCTCCTTCCTTGACAAAGTCATAGAGGCTGTCAAACCTTTTGGTAAAGAGGAGGGGTCTTATAAGGGCGGGTTCATATATACCTATCTTTTTCCTGTAGAGGAACTCTTCATAGTTTACCGGAGATACGCCCGATCGTATGCAGAAGATTGCCTTATCGCTGAGTTCAAAGCCTTCACCTATATAGCCCGTATCTTTTAACCATTCAAGAGTATCTTCTATTACCGGATTATTAACAAATTCCTTAAGGGAATATGTTTTTTTCAAGAAATTTTTAAAATTCCCACCTTCGTAAAGAACACCGAGCAGTACAAATAGACTGAGAGCTTTCAGATGGTCCATATCCATTTCTTCTGATTCAACCGTTTCTTTAAGGAAAGGCTTGAATTCCCTGTTCATTCCCTTCTCTATTTCCTTTTTAAGCTTATCCTCTTTCATACCGTAAGGCAGTATAAAGGAGTAGCCCTTTTCTTTTATACCGAGTCTTCCCGCCCTTCCTTCCATCTGGAGTATATCCAAGGCATCGGGAATTGTTTTCCATTTTCTTGCCCTTTGATCAAAGAAAGCCTTCACCGATACTATAACCGTATCCGCTGGCAAATTGACACCGTAAGCCATAGTTTGGGTAGCCACAAGTATGGGTAACTCTCCCTTCCTGAATGCCCTTTCAATCTCTTCCTTTTCTTCCTTAGGTATATCAGCATTATGAAAGGCTATCTCAACCTCTTCTCTCTCTTCCTTTTCAAAGGGCAATGTCTTATTCATTATTCCTATCTTTTCCCTGTTTGCTATCTCAAGCAGTTTCCATCCCACTCCCTTTTTGTGTACAAAAAGTATAACCTGATCGGTGGGCTTTTTAAGTTCATACACAGCGGTTAATAATCGGGAAGCTATCTTTTCATCTGAGCCTTTAGCCTTTGTAAATTCCTCAAATTCAACGAGGGGAATTATTTTCCTTTCAAGAGGAACAGGCCTCCAGAAGCTTTCTATGAACAGATCCGCCTTTATCCACTTAGCCATTTCAATACTACCCGGCAATGTTGCAGAAAGACCCAGTATATCTATATCCCTTTCAAGTAGATAGGTTATTACCTCTTCAAGGATAAAACCCCTTGATGTGGTTATATGATGAATCTCGTCTATAACTACACAGCTTATGTTTTTTGTCCAAAGTAGTTTATTCCTTAGAGC
>WFWF01000129.1 GCA_015491275.1 Aquificales bacterium
GAGTATAATAAATCCTTTCAAGCGGGTGTGGCGGAACTGGCAGACGCGCGGGACTTAGGATCCCGTGCCCGTAAGGGCGTGAGGGTTCAACTCCCTCCACCCGCATTAAGAGGAGGCAATAATGAAGGTACAAACGGAAGATAAGGAAGGTCTTTTTAAGCAGTTAACAGTTGAAGTTGAGGGAGAAAAGGTAAGAAGGATTGCAGAAGAAATTTATGAAAAGGTTAAACAGAATGCAACAATACAGGGATTCAGAAAAGGCAATGCACCCCTATGGCTTATAAAGGCGAGGTACAAAGATTATATAGAGGAAGAGGTTGGTAAAAAGGTGGCGGATGAAACACTTAAAGAAGCGATAGAACAGACGGACCTTAAACCCGTTGCGGACATTTTCCTTGAGAAGGTTTCCTTTGATGAGAGCGGTCCCAAGGTTACTTACACCGTATCCTTTGAGATAGCACCGACCTTTGAACTCAAGGAACTTGAAGGCATTGAGGTGGAAATTCCTAAGATAGAGCTTAATGAAAAAATGATTGAAGAAAGGGTAAATGCCCTCAGGGAAGAGCATGCGGTATGGGAACCCGTTGACAGGGAAATAAAGGAAGGGGATCTTGTCGCAGTTGAGTATGAGATTGAAGATATTGAAACGGGTGAGAAACTTAGCGGTGAAACATCGGGGATAATAGGTCAAAACATGTTCAGAAAAGAGGTTGAAGAAGAATTAAAGGGTAAAAAGGTTGATGATGAAGTTAATGTTGAAAATATAACCCTTTACGATGAAACGGGAAAGGAAAGGGGGAAGGCAAACATAAAGGTGAAGGTGAAATCGGTTAAAGAAAAGGTACTGCCCGAAGTGGGTGATGATTTTGCAAAGGAAACTGGCCTGGGGGAAACTTGGGAGGAAGCCCTCAATAAGATAAAGGATGAGCTCGGAAATAAGATAGAGGAGACAAAAAGGCAGATAATTGAAGATGCGGTTTCCAAGAAGATAGTTGAAATGCATTATTTTGAAATACCAAAGACGCTCCTAAGAAGAGAACTTTCTTTCCTGATAAGGAGTAAGGTCAATGAACTTTCCGCTTACGGTATAGATCCGAAATATCTTGATTACAAGAATCTCGCTGAATCGCTTAGACCTACCGCCGAATACAATATAAAGCTGAGGTATATACTTGATAAGTATGCGGATGAAAAAGGGATAGAGGTTACCGATGAAGAAGTTGAAAGGGAGTATAAGGAGATAGCAGAAGAAAGCGGTAAATCTGTTGATGAAATAAAAGAGTATTTTGAAAAGGAAGGGATGGTTGATGTTGTTATAGGTGATGCAAGAAGGAAGAAAGCTTTAAGGATGATAGTTGATAAGGCTGTGATTAGGGAGAAAGAAGAGGAGGTGAAAACAGAGGATGAAGGAAATAATTGATCAGCTCGTACCTATAGTTATAGAGCAAACACCGAGAGGCGAAAGGGCTTATGACATATACTCAAGACTTTTAAAGGATAGAATAATACTTCTCGGATTTCCGATAGACGATCATATAGCCAATCTTACGGTTGCCCAACTTCTATTCCTTGAGTCCGAAGATCCTGAGAAGGATATATATCTTTACATTAATACTCCCGGAGGTTCTGTTACCGCAGGTATGGCAATTTACGATACCATGCAATATATAAAACCGGATGTGGTTACAATATGTGTGGGTCAAGCTGCATCCATGGGCGCTGTTCTTCTTGCAGCAGGCACAAAAGGTAAGAGATATGCCCTGCCCCATTCCAGAATAATGATCCACCAACCCATAGGAGGTATTCAGGGACAGGCAACGGATATAATAATCCATGCGGAAGAGATAAAAAGAATAAAGAGAATGCTCAATGAGATACTTTCCAAGCACACCGGTAAACCCTTGGATAAGATTGAAAAGGATGTTGAAAGGGATTACTTCATGTCCGCAAAGGAGGCGCAGGAATACGGTATAGTTGATAAGGTTATAGAGAAGAGATCATGAGTATGAAGAATAAATGTTCCTTTTGCGGAAGGGATCAAAATGAGGTTATGGTTCTTATAGCAGGACCTAATGAGTCCTGTTATATATGTGATTCCTGTGTTGATGCTTGCAATTCAATAATAAGGGAACACAGGAAGGCAACGGAAGATTACGGTAATTTCAATCTTCCCTCTCCCGAGAAGATTAAAAGTATCCTTGACGAGTATGTAATCTCTCAGGAGAGGGCGAAGAAGATTTTATCCGTTGCTGTTTATAATCACTACAAAAGGATAAAGGCAAAGGAAGGCAAGCTTTCCGTGGATGATGTTGAAGTTGAAAAAAGCAACATACTCCTTATAGGTCCGACGGGATCCGGTAAAACTCTTCTTGCGAGAACACTTGCGAAGATATTAAATGTACCCTTTGCAATAGCGGATGCAACAAGTCTTACTGAAGCGGGTTATGTAGGTGAGGATGTGGAGAATGTGCTTGTAAGATTGTTACAAAACTGCGGATATGATTTACAGGCAGCTCAGAGGGGTATAGTTTATATAGATGAGATTGATAAGATAGCAAAAAAAAGCGGACACAATCCGTCCATAACGAGGGATGTTTCGGGAGAGGGCGTTCAACAGGCACTTCTTAAGATCATAGAAGGTACCGTAGCAAATGTTCCGCCAAGGGGAGGAAGGAAACATCCCCATCAGGAATTCATACAGATTGATACGACGGATATCCTGTTTATATGCGGTGGTGCCTTTGTGGGTTTGGAGGATATAATAAAGCAAAGACTCGGTAAATCAACCATAGGGTTTGAGGCATCCATTAAAACACCTACCGATTTTGAGAATATACTTGCCCATGTTATCCCGGATGACCTTGTGCAGTTCGGACTCATCCCAGAGTTTGTGGGGAGGCTTCCCGTAATAGCCACCCTTGAGGATCTTTACGAAGAAGATCTTGTAAGAATTCTTGTGGAACCCAAGAATTCCCTTGTTAAACAGTATCAAAAATTACTTAAGATGGACGGTGTTGATCTTGAATTTACAGAGGAAGCCCTCAGGGAGATAGCAAGGGAAGCCATAAGCAGAAAAACAGGTGCAAGGGGACTAAGGGCAATTATGGAGGAGATAATGATAGATATAATGTATGAGGTGCCATCAATGGGCAATGTGGAAAAGGTTATAGTTGATGAGAATGTTGTAAAGTATAAATCAAAACCGAAACTCATCTACAAAGAAGCGGTCTGAGTTATGCATCCCTTTGACAAGCTCGTAAAGGTTATGGAAGAACTTAGGAAAAAGTGTCCATGGGATAAAAAACAAACCCATGAGAGCCTTAAAAAGTATCTTTTGGAGGAAACCTATGAGGTTATGGATGCCATTGATTCGGGTGATTCACAAAAATTGAAAGAGGAACTGGGAGATCTTCTACTACAACCCCTTTTTCATTCACAGATAGCAAAGGAAAGGGGAGAGTTTGACATATACGATGTTATAAGGTTTCTTACGGATAAGCTTATAGAAAGACACCCCCATGTTTTCGGTGATGCGAATGCAGAAGAGGTTCTAAAAAATTGGGATAAGAATAAGATTGAAAGTAGAGAAACCATATTTGAAGGTATCCCCAAGCACATGCCAGCCCTATTGAGGTCTCAAAAGCTTCAAGATCGTGCATCAAAGGTGGGTTTTGATTTTGAAAACATTGACCAGGTCTTTGGAAAATTAATGGAAGAGATTGAGGAACTAAAGGACGCCATAAATAAGGGGGACAGCAAAAATATGGAACACGAAATAGGGGATATACTTACCGCGGTCGTGGAGCTTGCAAGGTTTTTGGGTGTTAATGCGGAAATTGCCCTCCAGAAGGCAAATGATAGATTTATAAGAAGATTTTCCTATATTGAAAAGAAGGCAAAGGAAAAGGGTCTAAACCTTGAGGATATGAGTTTGGAAGAAATGGACAGGCTTTGGATGGAAGCGAAGAGTAATGAGGGAAATAATTGAGAGTAAAGTTAAGCTTGCCCCAGAAAATCCGGGTGTTTATATATTTAAAGGCAAAAAGAGGATAAATTACATAGGAAAGGCTAAGAATTTAAAACACCGTCTTTACCAACATCTTCAATACTACGACAAGGATGCCCGGGAAAGATCCATGATTGACAAGAGCATTGATATTGAATGGATAGTGACATCCAATGAGTACGAAGCCCTCGTTCTGGAAATTGATCTTATACAAACCCATAAACCCCTATATAATCGCCTGCACAGGTACGGCAGTGGATACCCCATGATATTACTTACGGAGGATGATTATCCCACCGTTAAAGTTGTCAGAGGCACGGATCACAAAGGAATACTTTACGGTCCATTTATATACATGGGCAGGGCTTACAAAATAAAAAAACTTATACATAAAACCTTCAAATTAAGAACCTGTGATCCTCTTGTAAAAAGAACCGAACCATGCATGGACTATCACTTGGGCCTGTGCTCCGCACCTTGCACGGATTATGTAAATAAAGATGAGTACATGTTACAGGTTGAAGCTGCCAAAGCCATGCTGTCGGGAGAGCTTGGTGATATCCTTGAAAAGCTTTATGTTAAGATGGAAGAATTTTCAAAAAGTATGATGTTTGAAAAGGCTGCGCAGGTAAGGGATCAGATAATAGCCCTTCAGAACATAGCAAGGGGTCAGAAAGTATCAAAGCTTCCTTACAAAGAGGCGGACATATTTTATCTAATGGGATGCAGGATGGGTCTGTTTTTTATAAGAAACAGTAAGCTTATAGGTAAGGAGATAGTAGATCTTGATAAGACGGAAGATGTGGAAGAAGTGTTCTTGGGTTACTATTACAAGAATCCCGTTGCGGAAAGGATATTCTGTAACTTTGAGATTGATGAAAATATAGTTAAATGGCTTTCTGAAAGATCGGGGCGTGAAATAAAAATAGAGGACGAGATTGACGAGGGTATATGCAGAATAATTGAAGAGAATATGAAGAGGGATATAGATCATGAAATAATAGAGAAAACCTTTAAAGATGTCCTTAACATGGAACCCCCCGATATTATAGAAGGATTTGATATATCCCACTTCTACGGTGAAGAGACGGTAGGATCCTGTGTTGTCTGGGAGAAGGGAGAGATGAATAAAAGGAGGTACAGAAGGTACAGGATAAAAAGTATAAAGGACATAGATGATTATTCCGCCTTAAAGGAAGTGCTTGAGAGGAGGGCAATGAGGATAATTTCGGGTGAAGAGAAAAAACCTGATGTGTGGCTCATAGATGGGGGAAAGGGACAGTTGAATGTGGGTATTTCAGTAAGGAATAAATACGGGTTAGATATAAAGGTTATGGCACTTGCAAAACAAGAAGAAACACTTTTTACGGAGGATGGCAGGGAAATAAACCTCAGGGAGTACCCTGTCCTCTATAGCATATTCGGGTTTATAAGGGATGAAGCCCACAGGTTTGCCCTCTTCTATAACAGGAAGTTGAGAAGCAAGAGGACTATGGAAGAAATACTTGACAATATAAAAGGGATAGGAGAGGTTAAGAAGCGGATCATTTATAATACCTTTGAAAGCCTGTATGATTTAGCGGAGGCGAGGGAGGAAGAGCTCAGAAGACTCGGCCTCCCCCTATCCCTCAAACAGGAAATTAAGAAGTATCTTGAACAACCTCAACACAGCCGAAACCCTGAGATCTCCTGAAACCTATACCCATCCTGTAAAGTTCGTTTAACTCCTCTGGATTACCTTCAAGATAAAAGGTTCCCTTAAATGCAACAAGCCTTATGGTTCTTGAACTGGGTCCCTCTTCACTGCCTATACGGTGTTTTACTACAACCTTCCGACCGCTTACGGGTGTAAATCTTACACTTACAGGTCTTTTAAGGGCGCAAGAAGAGATATAGTTAAGCTCTTCATTGAACTTTTGGGTATCGTAGATAACAAAATTATCTGGAGAGCCGTTTTCAACCTCTGAGGGCAAAATGGGTTTTTTATCCTTGGTAACCACAACTATGGGTGAAAGTGTCTTTATAAGCACCTTCTCGGAAGATATGATGGAGCTTTTGGGAATAACCACATTGGTTATCTCAAAACCGCCGAAGCTCGGCGTCATACCGAGCTTTTTATTCTTGAGTTTTAATAAACCGCTGTATAACCTTATCCCGAATTCCGTATTACCCGTTGATATTATCAATTTTGAGATACCTTCAACCTTTACAACATCGCCCTCAATAAAGAACTTGTTAAAAAGAAGAGCGAACGTGAAAGGCTTAAGGCTTTTCTCACCGCTGTATAGCATCTTGAAATAGGCATAATCCTCAAGTTCCAATGCCTTTTTGATTATGCCCAAAATGATGCTCCTGTAATAAATTGGGACCTCCCGCGGTGTTTTTAAATACGCTACTATTCTCATAACACTTTCCCCCTCTGTAAATTTTTCACCCTATAATCTAATTTTAACTAAATCTACACCCTAAGTCCACTTTCGTAAGTGAGGGTCGTGCAGTGAGTCGCCCGAAAGGGCGTTAGAATATAATAAAATAATCTGAAGGTAATTGAGGTAAGTTATGCCCAGAATCAGTCAACTACTCCTCCCTAACGGGAGGAGCTTGTAGGTGAGGTTAGCCATGCATAGCACAGCCAACACTCCCTACATCGGGACGGTTGACAGCGCCCCACACGGAGGGTCTTGCCTCTCCGTGTCCCGACTTCCCTCCAAGGGAAGCAAGATAGTGTTCATCTTACATACCCCGAAACCGTTTCTCTCCGCGGAAGCGGAGAGTGCCTTTGGGGTTATTACTATTCTAACATATTTTGCGGTCTCCTCCCCTCCCTTACGGAGGGGGTCTCCGACCGCAGGGAGGTAAAAGATGAACTATCTCGGAAAGGAAGAATCACCCCTTACAGCGGAAGAGTGGCAAACATTAGAAGAGGCAGCAATAAAGAGTGCTAAGGAAGTTCTTGTGGGAAGAAGGTTTATAAATGTTGTCGGACCCATAGGTGCGGGACATCAAACCGTTTCATACGATGTGGTTTACGGAACAGAGCCGGGCAGTTGTGAGGTAAAGCCGGGACAAGAGTATGAGATATGCGATCCCGTTAGGGTCGGTGTAAGGAAGCATGTTGTACTACCTACCATATTCAAGGATTTTATAATCAGCTGGAGGGATCTTGAGTACTACAGGCAGTTTAATCTTCCCATTGATACAACCCAAGCGGTTACCGCAGCGGTATCAACAGCCCTTGCGGAGGACATGCTTATATTCCACGGTAATAAGAACATGGGCGTTGAAGGACTTCTTACCGTTGAAGGTTCAAACAAGTTATCTATGAGCGATTGGGAAGTTACGGGTAATGCCTTTAATGATGTAATGACGGGTATTTCAAAGCTTACGG
This sequence comes from Aquificales bacterium, assembly GCA_015491275.1. Lineage (GTDB taxonomy): Bacteria > Aquificota > Aquificia > Aquificales > Aquificaceae > WFWF01. The sequence goes on from WFWF01000129.1 coordinate 7,395, forward strand.
AAGAGGGATTTTATGGTCCTTACTATCTCATATTAAATCCGAAGGATTATATAACTCTAAAT
>WFWF01000130.1 GCA_015491275.1 Aquificales bacterium
TATTATCTGCCTGCTGAGTACATTCCTTACCCTTTCGGGTAACTTAACAGGTCCGGGAGTGAAAAGCCTTTCTTCCATAATTTGATTTTACAGTAACTCTTTAAGCGTTAGAAGGGAATATAGTTTTAAACCCTCCTTTTCAATATTTTCCTTTCCTCCCTCTTCCCTGTCAACTATCGCAAATACACCTATTATCTCAAGACCTTCTTCCTTGCAAGCCTTTACTGCTTTAAGGGAAGATGACCCAGTGGTAACAACATCCTCAACAACCGCCACCCTTTCTCCCTTTTCAAGTACACCCTCTATCCTCTTTCCCGTTCCGTGTTCTTTCTTTTCTTTCCTTACCACAAAGGGTTTTAAGGGATTGTTGTCAAGTAGGGATACGAAGGCGATGCTGTAAGAGATGGGATCCGCACCGAGGGTTAGCCCCCCCACCGCGGAAGGAGAAAAGGGTTTTATCATCTCGTACATCAGTTTCCCTACAAGGTACATGCCTTCCGGAAGGAAGGTTATTTGCTTAAGATCAAGGTAGTAAGGACTGAACCTTCCCGAAGATAGTTTAAAAATAGGTTCTTCAGATATCTTTAAGGATCTCTCTTTTATAAGTGTCTTAAGTCTCTCAATATCCATCAGAACCTCCATGTAATCATAAGTCCGTCTTTATAAGGAAGTATGCTCATACTGTTATCCTTCCACTCATGGATGAACTTAGCGGTGTATATGCCGAGAACAGCTCCGAAAAATACATCTGAAGCCCAGTGGACATTGTATTCAACACGGGCAAGACCGGACATAAGGGCTAAGGAATAAGAGAATATGGGTAAGGCGGGATTATCACCGAACTCCTCGCTTATGGATGTTGCAAGAGCAAAGGCAACAGCGGTATGCCCTGAAGGGAATGATCTGAAATCAGCACCGTTCGGTCTTTCCCTTGAGGTTATTACTTTCATAATTGTAACTGTTGCACCCGTTAGTATGAAAGACTTGGTGGCTTTTACGGAAAATGATTTGAGTTTATTATCCTTGAAAAGATATGCGGAAGCCAAGGAAAGGGACAAAAAGGGTATAATGAAGTATCCGTCTCCGAAGGTGTTGCCCGCGGAAAGAATACGATCTATCTCTTCCCTTCTGTTTTGCTGAACAAATTTTTGTATATTTTTGTCTTGGTATATTAAAAAAGCTGTTGTGGTGACTACTGCCGAAAAAAGCAACCAGTCCCTTTTATCCCATCTTAAGGGTGATTTAACATAGTTCGCGGTTTCTTTAAAAAAGGGTGACAGATAATACATAACAGAGGTGTGTCCCGTCCCGGAAAAAATAAACACACTAAGCATTAACGGAACACACCTTTTCATAAAGCTTTCCAAGTAGTGCGCTCCTTTTAGTTATCCAGTTGTTTCTGTATAGGTGCACACTCGGTAACTTTTCGGTAAACTCTCGTCCTTCCAACATAGTCATTCCCTTTTCGCCTGTTATATTTTTAGCTACCTCCTCCCATAGGATTTTTTGATCAAAGGACCAGGGTAAAAACCTTTCAAAATTTATATATCCCATGAGTGTCTATGCGCTACCTTCAAATTCACCAAAAAGTGCCATAGGTATCTTTACATGCGCCCTTTCGGATATGCCGTCAGAGAAAGGTGAGGAGACTATGAGATTTTTAATTCCTGAAATAAGTTCATCCGTTTCTTCCTCCCCTATATAATCGTAAATATCCTCACCGAATATGATAAGTGTTTCAAAATATCCTTCCTTAAGGGCTTTAGTAAAGGTACCGAAAGGTGTTATATTTTTACCCTTAAGGATCCTGTAGAGCCCCAAAGCATTAAAATCCCTCGGAACAACAAGGATGTCAAAATCCTTTTTCCTTTTTACATTCTTTATTACTTTTGAGATCTGTTTGTAACCCGAAAGAGGATCTACTATAAGAAGTGTCCTTCCTTTTATATTCTTTAATTCTCCCTCTTCTATGTTTATAGGGTTGAGCTTTTCGTCCCTTGCACCTTCTTCCCCGAAGATTCTGTATATATTACCCTTAAGATAGTAAGAAACAATCGGTACGAGGGATGTAATGTCTTTACTTACTATAACGAAATTCTCATAATTTTTAAAATCACCTATTGTTACATTATTATCTCCCGCTTCATCAAGTATGTTAAAGAGATGATCAACAGCGGGTGATGTAACAATCGCTCCCACCTTCTCCCCTATTTCTGTTACGGTTTCTATAACCTCGTTGGTTAAGTAAGGAGACAATACTATACCCACATTCTTACTTTCTTCTAATATCTTGACAATCTCGTTAACTACTTCATCCTTTCCGCACTTCTTCCCGCTTATTTCGGGTTGCAGAAGTCTGTTTTCATTGAACACATCGTAGCCGAAGAATGCTCTTGCGCATACATTTATGTTATCGGTAGGTTTTATCCTGTAAACCTTTTCCTTTGATCTCCAATCCCCTACACCGTATTCAAGCTTTATATCACAACCTCCTGGACAGAAACTGCAGTTTGTTGTTACACTCTTAAGAAGCCAGCTTCTCGTCCAGAATTTGAAAGGTTTTGAAATAATGGCTCCAACGGGACACACATAAACACATGCACCGCACATTTCACACGATGAGGTGTCAATGGGTCTAACCGCGGGGACTATATTTGAATGGAAGCCCCTTTCATCTACAAAGAGAGCTTTTGCACCTACGACCTCATCGCACACCCTTGTGCATCTGTAACATACTATACATCTGTTTGAATAATATTCCAAGAAATCACTTTCCCAGTCGGTATAATCCCTATGCTTTTCAAGGGCGGATATGGGAACGATCTGTTCTTGAGGTCCGTATATAGCTCCGTGATTCTGTAGATCACATTCTCCCGCCTTGTCACATATAGGACAGTCAAGGGGATGTCTTGTCATAAGTGCCTGAAGTATGTATGCTTGGTTTTCCTTTACCAAGGGATGATCTGTATATACCTCAAGACCGTCTTCAACCCTTGTATTACATGCTATAAGTAATCTTTTATAGTTTTCAACATAAACAATACACATTCTGCAGGCACCCGCTATACTCAGGCGGGGATGATAACAGAAGTAGGGAATCTTTATGCCATTCTCAAGGGCTACCTGAAGTATTGTTTTACCTTTCTCAACCTCAAATTCCTTTCCATCTATTTTTATCTTCACCTTTTCCATGGCAACCTCCGCTTGACATTATCTTATAAAAATAAACACTTTTCAACTTATAATAAAAGTTACTGCCGAAGCGGAGGAAGTGAATGAAGATTTTAGTGCCTGTTGACTTTTCGGAAATAACCAACTCCGTTATAAGGCTTGCAAAGAGAATAGCGGAAGCTAATGATGCGGAAGTTATACTGTTTCATACTGTGTCTCCCGCTTTCTATATCCCTTATCCCGAAAGTATATCCGTGGAGATAGTTGATCTCAAGTTACTTGAGGATATTGAAAGGAAAACAAAGAGGGAAGCGGAAGAAAAGATGGAAGGTTTGGTTGAAGCGCTTAAGCCGGTGAAAGGCAGGTATATAGTAGAGGTGGGCGATGCCAGGGAATCAATACTTGAGGCTGAGGAAAGGGAAGATGTGGACCTTGTTATAATGGCAAGCCACAGTAAGGGTTTGGTGGAAAAGGTGCTTATAGGTTCTACCGCTGAGAAGGTTGCAAGGCACAGTATCAAACCGATTCTTATCCTTAAGGGTAAGGAGATTGAAACCCCCGAAAATATAGTTGTCGCCTATGATTTTTCGGAAACTTCCGAGAAGGCTCTGTATTTTACTATTGACATATTCGGAGCTTTTAAGCCCCATGTAACTTTACTGCATATAGAAGAGGATATAGATTTACCTATAGTGGAAGAGGTAAAAGAAAGTGTTTTGAAGAAATACAGCGAGGAAAAAAAGAAATATCTCGGAGACTTGGCTCAAAAGATAGCTTCCCAAGGTATTGAAGTGAGCCTCGTTATAAGAAAGGATAAGGACCCTGCGGAAAGTATTGTTAGATATGTCAAGGAAAATGAGCGGATGGATCTTTTGGTCATAGGCTCTAAGGGTCTTTCGGGCCTTAAGCGTATAATTTTGGGAAGTACATCTTCTGATGTTTTCAGGAAAGTTGAAAAACCCGTTCTTATATACAAAGAAGGCAAAAGGAAATGATAAGATACCTGTCAGTTTTACTTATGACAGTATTTTGTACAGTTGCTTTTTCCTTGAATATATACAATGAATACCTTATGTGTAGATATTTTACCTTTACCAATCCTTTAAGGGCGGAGATATACTGTTTAAGGGCTCTTGAAGTTAGACCAACCCCCAATCTGTACATTGATACAATAAGGCTTGAATTGAAATTAAAAAAGTATTCTGTCGCCCTTGAACTTGGCGAGGAGTTCAAATTAAGGTTTCCAGATAGACCGGAACCTTACATTTCCCTTTACAGTGTTTATTATCTGCTCGGGGACAAAGAAAAAGCTCTGGAGATACTTGAAGCGGGCTATGAGAAGTTTCCAGAAAATAAGGAATTAATAGTACTCCTTTCGGATGAATACCTTAAAAGGGGAATGTTCAGTATGGCGGAAGAACTACTCGTAAAGCTTACCAAGCTCATGCCCAATAATCCTATGACTTACCTTATGCTTGCCAACATAAACCTTGCTAAGGGTAATCCGGACAAGGCTGTGGAATATCTTGAAGAGGCTTTAAAAATAAAAAGGCACTCCGAGATAATTTTTCTAACACTCGGAAAGATATACGA
>WFWF01000131.1 GCA_015491275.1 Aquificales bacterium
CGAAATTCTGATCCAGTTCCGGACAATCTATACCATAAAGCCTGATTATTTCGGTTCGCACCACCTCTTCGGGTGTTGTTTCAGATGAACAAACATTACATCCCTTAGCTCTACATTTGGAAGACAGGGGTGTCCCGTCACAACACACGGTTGTTCCCCCGGAACAGCAAACACCCCCGTGCCATGAACAACAGCCCCTACAATCCGCATATACCGTTTGCGCAAAGTAAAAAAGAAGAACACTGATAAGTGTAAAAAGCATCCCGCTTTCCTTTATTGTACTTGCTTGCACTCCGATATGTCAAAAAATACTCCGTCCTTCACTCCGACAAAGACTCGATCTCCTACTCTCTTAAACGCGGGTTTTTCTATCAACATACCTTTGCATATTATTGGCTTCTTATCCTTCATTATAGACTCGATTCTGGCTTTCTCCTTTTCCTTTGCAATCTCCTTTCTCTTTTCAATAACAACTGTGTTCATAGCGTGATAAACTAAAGCACCTACCACAAGAAAGATAGTAGCCAGCCCGGGATTCACAAGATACATAAGGACGGCAACTACTATAAAACATATTAAAGCCCACAGTGCATATTCTGCTATTAACCACATTACCCATTCCATTGTTTATACCTCCTGACTTGCTTATCATTATAACTCAACTTACTAAACTTAGTAAACTTACTTAACTTTCTTAACTTTGTTATAATAAAAAGCAGGAGGTAGGAAAAATGCAAACAATTGTAGTCGCAAATCAGAAAGGGGGGGTAGGGAAAAGCACTATTGCATGCAATCTTGCCGTAGCATTTGCCTTGGATCAAAAAAGCGTTCTTCTGATTGACGCGGATACTCAGGAAAGCGCGTTGGGATTTAGAGCGGTCCGGGAAAAGGATGACATAAAAGCAATAGCAATTACTAAACCTACAATACATAAAGATATACCAGGTTTCGGCAATTTTGATGTGATCGTGGTTGATGCAGGCGGAAGGGACAGTTCCGTCTTTAGAAGTGCAATAATGGCTGCTTCTTACGGAATACTGCTCATCCCTACACTACCCAGCGTTTATGACATTTGGGCGACCGAAGACACCTTGAAGGTACTTAAAGACGCGAGGGCCTTTGCGGATATTCCTTCATACCTTCTTATCAATCAGGTTATTAGAGCAAACATAGTCAAGGAAGCGGAAGAAAGTCTGAATGAACTGGCTCAGCAATATGAAGTTGATATACTTAAAACCAGACTATTTTCCCGCGTGGCCTTTAGAAATTCCGTGAAGGAAGGTAAAGGAGTTCTTGAAATGAACGACCCCAAGGCAAAGAATGAAATGGCTTCCTTGTACGAAGAAATCAAAGAAAAGTTGCTAAGCTTAGTTAAATAACTTAGATTAGTAAGCATACTAAGTATGAGGAGGTATGGAATGGCCATTCCCAGAAAGCCCAAAGATGTAGATGAATTTATAAAAACAGCAAAGGTTGAAGAAAAACACTCTCAACCCGAGGAAAATTATTCGGAAGCCCCCAAAGTTAAAAAATTTTTAATAGAGCTTCCATATGATTTATGGATGAAGCTGAAGATGAAAGCAGTTCAGGAAGGAAGACCCCTCAAAGATGTTATATTGGACATACTCAAAAAGGAAGCGGAATGAGAGACAGCTGTAAACTTACTAAGCTTAGTAAATTTAGTAAGTTGAGTAATGTAATTTAGTTTAGTTAGTTTAGTAAGTTTAATAAGCTAAGTTACAATGCAACATCAAAATCGCGTTGCATTACTTATTTTGCCGTTATAGTCTCACAAACAAGCATAAAAGAACATGCTTTTCTTCTTAAAGCCTAATAACATCAATTTGCAGGGTATAGTCATGGAAGAGGGTAACTACTTTACTGCTTCAAAAAAGTTGAGTTTAACCGTTACACACGGAGATTCGGAAATTCTTTTCAGAATAGACGGTGGTGAAAGAGTTGAAAGAAAAGTTAGCAAGGTGTTCCTTCCCAATATAGTAGGGGCCCTTGACCTTCTCGGTCTAGGTCTTTGGACAGGTAGGGAAGTGTGTGACGGAGTTTATTTTGAGAACGGCAAAAAACTCGGATACGTTAGGATACGTATTAGGAAGGTTGAAAACGAAAAAATATTTATAGAAATACCTAATTTTGAAGCAGGCGCTATTTCAAAATTCTTATTAAACAAACTAACTAATTATTTTTTATACAGCTACCTTAACATATATATGAAAGCTGAAAAAGAAGCTAAATATGTAACCCTTAACTTTAAAGTTAGCGACGGGAGAAAGACCGTCATCCTTGACGCAGATTCGGGGAACAGGTTAACTTCAGCAATCCGAGCCGCTGTCCTCGGAAGACTGACTCATCGCATGAAAATAACAGGAAGAAAAGGATACGTAGTTATCGGCGACTACTTTAAAACTGAAGATCCAAAACTTCAAAATCAGGTAGATGAGGCCATATCCAAGCTAAGAAAATTCTGTGATAAGGAGGGTATATTTCCATCACCGTTTATTAGAAAAATCTTGAACGAGAAGAATATATCCTTTAAAACCTACATAACATTCAGGATAGGGGAAGGTTCCCAAAAAGAAGACAGAGCATATATATTCCTGCCATTGCCCCATGCGTGGGGAATTGCGGAGTGTTTAAACAGACTTATTCCTCAATAATTCATAGCAACACCCCCCACATCCGTAACCCCACACCCATTCCTTCCCTACATCTATAATACACCCTCTAATAAAATCAGGAAGGTCATGGAAAGTAATAACCCGTATTTTGCCTGACATCCCAAAGGATTAATAACAAATAATTAATAAAAAATAACAAGAATTTAAAAAAATTAATTTTTCTTATAAACAAATTCCGTAAGGAAGTTGGTTGCTTTATTGTGCAGTTGAAGAACACAACCTGATTGGAATACCGCTTTATAAACAAGCTATAGGCACTTTATAAACTCTCTGCTAAGATTTCTGCATTCCAACCGGATTCCAGCTTCAATCCCCCATAGGCACTTTATAAACTTTATAAACTTGCGAAAGGAAATTAGAGAAGGCAAACTAACAAAAGCTTCAATCCCCCATAGGCACTCTATAAACCGCTTCGTGCGGATTATAGAGGATTTGGGCCCATGCAGCTTCAATCCCCCATAGGCACTCTATAAACACGGTCAGCAACTTCCTTTCAAGCCTGTGCTTTTCAACCGGTTTACGACGTTGCTACTCAGCTCAAATCTACCTTATTTCCTGTTCACCTCCTATCCTGCAAAATTCCCCAATAGCAGACAGAATTGTTATATATCAATGCCCATAGGGGTGCTCTCCACCCGCCCTGCGCCTCTTTGAGGCTAAAACCCGCATAAGCGGGAGGCGGGATATGGAGCAGGTGGTTGAAGCGCCACCTGTCCCGGTAGTAGCGACTGTAAATCGTCGCCACACCGGTCCCTGCCCATTAGCGGGCAGGACTTTAATAATCTCACCGTTTTAAATATTCAATTGACAAAGAGCCATTCAGAAATTTTACAGGATCTCTTATAAATTCTCTATAAAAATTATATTCCCTTCTTTTCAATTTGGCCAATGCCTTCTTCAGGGAAGTATTCTCGGGAAGTCCGAGGTATCCGTTTAATTTCTTGCTAATTAACCTTCGCCGCAAACCGCTGAGTATATGGTTTTTCTCCGGCGGAATATCCTTATGATCACCACCGAGTGCTTCTATCTGCACCTTCAAATATCTGTTTATTATTTCCTCTATACCTTCGGTTGCAAGGTTCCTCGCCGCAACATAATCCGCATTGGCTTTGTATCCACAGAATGGGCATGCAAATTTGTCCTTTCCTTGTCTGACCAAGTCCTTCAGAAAGCCTATGTATCCGCACTCCGGACACCTGAGAGAGGTGCAAGCCGGGTTTACTTTGACTACTTTCACATCTATTTCCTTCAATTTGTTTTCTATGTATGTCTGCAGTTGGGAGTAATTCCACTTCGGGAACATCAAAGAATTTTTCTTTTCGGGATCCATATGAATTTCCGGCATTACAACCGTATCTACTCCTTCCTTTTCGGCAACCTTCTTAACTATACTTGCTACCGTTTTATTCAGAGTTTCCATAAAATTAGATTCATAGTTCCTTATTGACTCAAGCTCTTTAACTACTTGTCTTTTTCTTCTTTTCAAAGATTCATCTCCACCTTCATTCCTGAGAAGATTGTTTATTTGGTTAAGTTCCCTTACTAGCCTCTTTCTTTTTGTCCATACAGCGTATATTTTCTTTCTCCAATCAAACTGTTCGGATCTCAACCACTGCGGGGCGAATTCACTGTCTTTTGTTAAATCCCCCCTTGCATGGCTACCGGAGATTGCAAAGTATGCAAGGCACCTCTGTCCCAGATCCACTCCCATTATTCCGCCCCTCCTTTCCCTTTGCGGTACAGTGATTTTATAACAGAATATGAGATAGGGACCTTTCTTATTTCCTCTTTCTTTGTAACCAAAACCCACATATGCAAGATCATATTCTCCATCCCTTATCCTTTCAAGAAGCTTTAAATAAGAGTTTTCCTCACATTTTTTTGTCTTGAAATCTTGTACCCACCTAAGAATTGCATTCTTGAAAAGGGTAAGTTCTATTACAACCCTCGTTCTTTCAGGATTTGCCGTATTCCTAAATTCTATGTTTTTTATAGCTCCGTCTTTAGCCTGTTTTACTATCGGAATAGTTTTAAGAGCAATTAGCTTTCCTTGAAGCAAATTATTTTTTATGTCCTTCTCAATAAAGTATCTCATAGATGTGATAAAAGATTTCTTGGGAAATTGGATTGAAATATTTTCCGTCTCAAACTTTACTTCCTTAGGCAACCCTTTGTATATCAGATGAGAAAGATAGGATTTCCGTGTAAGTCTGAATTTTCCTTCTTCTGTTAACTCCACCAAGCTTCCAACAGTCTTAATAAAGGCAGCCCTTACATATTTAACCGCTTGATTCGCTATATTTCTTAATTCCTTTACCGATAATTTCTTTTCCTCTCCGTCTTTAAAGACAAGATACCAATCCCCGCCAGAAAGTCTTAAAACTTTGTAAACCTTTCTCATACCTCTACAAAATTTTATATTAGATCAATTTTTTTGAACTTGTAAGCTTTTTGCTTATCCGCTTGTTAAGAGAAAAAGTATCCAATATATGTCAACTTCCTCTATACTCTTTTCCACAACCGCTATAAAACCCGCCTCATGAATAAAAACCTTAGGATAGAGAAAGAAAACCTTTGAAAGATCAAAAAGCCTCGCTTTAGGAGATGAAGTGTTTTTGATTATAGAGGTGTGTGAAGGGTCAAATGAATTCCTTTCAATGATCAAATCAACCGCAAGCTCCCGAAAAACCTTGTAATGATATGGAGCAAAGGATTCAAAAGATACGGCTACTTTTACATCGTTTGCCATCAGTATCTCTGCCCTTTCCAGCTTTTGCCTAAAACCCTTTTCTTCATCCGCCATTTTCTTTTGTGCCTCACGGAGAACACCTTTCTGATCAAGTTCCTTATAAAGAAGTTCTATAAATTCGTTATAGTCTTTGCTTTTTTCCATACAGAAAATAAAAGAACTTGCTATTTCCTTACCGTGTTTTTCAAGGTCCGACAATAGTATTATCTTTCTTTTCTTATCTAATTCCTCGGAAAGCGGAACATCCACCGTTCTGCTTGCAAATTTCACGCCGAATCTATCCGCTAAATCTATAAATTTAAGAACTGGGCCCGTTTTATAGATCTCCGGGAATTCATGCCTTAGAACAAGGGTAAGGGAACACGGAATACTGCCGTCCTGGTGGTGATCATAATTTTTTCTTTCCGGTTCGTACATGCCTCCCACATCCACAAGTATAATCTTCGGGTTCTCCGCGTATCTCCCGGGAACTTTTTGAGGATGGACAAACTCTATCTTTGCAGATGGATACTTTTTCTTTAGCAAAGCTATGGCAAAAAAATCGTCAACATGCCTTGGAGGAAGATGTGAAACTATTTTCATGCTTTGCCTCCTTCACTATTGTAATTTTTACCTAGCAAATTACTCAACTGAGAAGGTCCTTAATTAATTCCGAATAAAGAGCCTCTCCCCATCTTATACCTTCAAGAATACCTATGAGTATGGGTTGCGGTTGTTCTTCAGCATCTTCATGAGGGAGTGTTCCGGCAAATAACATTAGCTTCATAATCTCGTGTTTGTATGCCGGGTGTCCCTCAGGAAGATAATCAAGCTTCACTATCTCCTCAAGGTCTATTCCCAACCGTTGCGCTGTTATCTTTGCTTTTTTATCAAGTATGGAAAGTAAGAGATCTGGGTTTTCATAAGCATACCTTATAAACTCGTGCCATCTGCGTATGGACTCTTCGTTTCCCTCCGTCTTTCCCTTGATGATAAGCCACATTAACAGTTCTCCACCGCCGTAGATGCTACTCCATATGGGATCGGTTGCTTCAAAATACACGTGTCCGAGCTCATGAAGAACCGTGCTGAGGTGGGGGTTTCTCCTTCTGAAAGAAACCTCCTTTCTTTTTATCCACGCTACGCCCTCTGTCCTTGATACTGTCCCGTATCTTTTGTGAATTTCCCTAAGCTTTTCTTCAAATTCTTCGTTGCTGATCATTCCGTTCTTCCTTAGCTCCTCGTAGAATTCAATTTCGTCAATGGCTTCGGGGTGCCTGTCTACTATTCCGAATTCCTCTTCCCACGGAACCACGTGCACCTCTTCGGAAAAAGCAAACATATCAGGGAACTTCTTCTTCCACGCTTGAAAATCGGGATGCTCCCTAAATTTGACAATCAAAAACTCTTTCAAATTCTTCATCTCTATCACCTCCATACAGGTTTTTTCAAAATCTTTTTAACGTTTTTCATAAAGTCCTCAACTCCGTAGCACTCAAAGTATTCACCTTTAAAGTCCGCAAGAGTGTAGTGGCACCAAGAATGTTCGTCCATATCCACATACCTGTTTTCCGAAGAGAACCAGTAGACCGTGTTTTTCCACGAAGCCTCCACGACGCTGTCTCCGCCGTCAAAGTCTCCGAAGAAGATGATGATCCTGCTTTGGAATAGCTCATTCCAGTTTTCCGTTTCGGGGACTTCCATCCACTCTTTCTTTTTTTCATTCCATTTCCAGCATATCACCCCGTTCGGTGCCTCGTATATCTCCACGAGATCGTATTCTGAGGCTACCTTTGCTATCTGAGCATAGAAGTCTGCGAGCCACTCACAGCTTCCTGAGGTGTCGAGAAGGAGAACGATCTTTTCTTTCTTTTTTCCCTTCTTGCAAGCGGATAGGGGTATTTGGGGGTTGAGGGTTCTCTGGAGCAGTTTTCTCGTATCCCACACGTCGTATCCTTTCGTATCTTCTATACTTCTTTCTTCTGCTACGTGTTCTACGAGCTGAGCGAAAGTGGTTCCGAGTCTCTTTAAGGTAAGATTTGTGATCAGGTCAAAGGCTTTATTTTCGTCTCTCTCTCCGTAATATTCGTAGTCGTCTTCACAGTCGTATTCGTAGTCATAGTCATCATCGTAATCATCGTAGTTGTCACATTCGCTGTCATCAACACTTTCATTATTTTCGTGTTCGTCTATCTGTTTGAAGGTCTCTTCAAAAATGGAGGTATCAGCATCTAAGTCGTTTCTGGTGTCGGCAGTTTCAGAGTTTTCGTTACTGTTGTTCGCGCTTTCATTTTCATCTCCATCAAAGTTTTCACCATTATCGTTATCTTGATCTGCACTTTTACCATTCTCATTAGCCTCAGAATAATCAGCTTGGGAAGTATTCGCTTCTAAACTATCCTGTTTGTTCCTGCTTTCAGCTTCTTGTTCACTATCAGTCTGTCTGTCCTGAGTATCTGCGCTATTCTCCTCATTAGAAGACTCCTGAGAAGAGCGGTTACTGTCTTCTTTTTCTTTTTCCTCGTTCAAAAGTTTTTCTATTTCTTCCTGAGGAATTTCTTCTGTTTCATAGGTTCTCCACTTCCTTATCAACCTCATTTTTCACCCTCCAACAGCCACCTGATGTGGGAGGCGATCTTTTCTATCGCCTCCCAGATGGCCTCTTTTGCCTCTGCTATTGTTTCTATTTCTTGAGAATTCTTGCAGATTCGAAATTCAACCAATCCTTTTTCTGTATCAAATTTGTGTGCGAACTTGTCTAAAGAACTTTCTTTTACCTTTACGGTTATAATGTCTTTCTTTGACAATTCTTCTGTAAATGCAAACATTACAAAGTAGCATATATACTCGCGAAATTTTTCTTGCCATTTGCGAATGTTGTATGTTGGGAACCCCTCATCGTTTGTTATGAGGGGGTGATTATATGCCCACACGCTGGCTCCTGTACCCATATCGTAGCAGGAATATATCTCCTCCATTCTCTTGAGAGGAGGAAGTTTTTCTATTTCATCTACTTTCTTTTTCACTTGTTTTTCTATTTCTTTCCTTATTTCCTTTGTAGACTTGACGTCATCAAGGGTCACCTGGAGATTTTCGTTTTTTATCGTGTAGCTGTCGAAGGCGTCTCTTTTTACCGCCTCCGTCAAGGTCAAGGCTTGGGGTTCGGTTTCTTCCTGTTTTTGTGTGTTTGTGTTCTTGGGGAAATAGTGTTCGAGTGCTCTGATTACGAAGTCTACGGATTTTGGTTTTCCAACTACATACATATATTTTCTCTTCGAATCTACGTATATCTCCGCTTCATCCCTTACGAGAACAACGCCTCCCTTGACAATCTTTTTCACATTTGCGGAAACATTTTCCATGATGAACTTCACGGTCTCTTTTACAGAGCAGGTTCTGAGGACTGCTACTTCCACTTCTGCGTTAGCATCAAATTCTTTAATTTTTGATGATACGGTGTCAATATCTTTTCTAGTTTTAATCCTCAGCTTGGGGTTTGCAATTACAAAGGAATCTTTAACTTTTATTTTTTCTATGTTGAAATCACAAGCTTTTACGGTTGCGGTGAGATTGTCTTCGCTTGCAAGAGCCACTATTGTAGATTTTTCGAGTTCTTCTTCCGTGGGGGGTGCGGGATCTCTCTTCTCTACGACCCTTGGTCTCGGTAGACGGGGATAGTCTTCCTTTTTCTCTTCCTTCTCTTCTTCAACGGGCTCTTCGTAAGCAGTCGGGTCAAGGGTGTCGTTTCTCCTTTCTTCCCACTCTATCGGAACCCCTCTGAATCTCCTTTCTATTTCCTTAAGGCGGAGGTGGTTTTCTTCAGTTTTGGTTACATATATCCTTACAAGTTCGTCCCAGTCCGCTTCATCACCTTGTTCCTCTATTGCCGACAGAAGCTGACGGAGTTCCTGAATTGTGGCGGGCTTTTCGAGGCCCGCCTTGATTGTCATAACATACAAGCGAACAGCGGGTTCTATGTAGAGGCTGTCGGGGTGCGACAGCCTCAGAGCCTCCCTCACGAGGGAGGGAGGAAGGTGTTCCATCTTTATTACAGGGAGCCTCCTGAGAAGAGGCTCCGACAACTCTCTCATATCGTTTGATGTGAGAGCTATGTAAAGTTTCCCCTCCCCGTCTTCAAGCTTCAATTCCATCCCGGGGACCGAAATCCTCTTGCTTTGTATGAAGTCGAGAAGAAACGCATCCATCGAGGGGCGGGTTTTGTCCCATTCGTCAAGTATGAGGATCGTGTCCCGTCCCTCCTTTGCGGAGCGGAGCGCCTTTATAAGCGCCCCGTCAACTTTTTTGATCCCCGACTTTGACGAATCGTCGGGGATCAATTGATACAACAGCTCACCCCCATCTGTTTGGGGGTGGCACTGATAAAAGACCGTCTCCCACCCCTCCTCCCTCGCTATGTGTTCGAGGGAGGAGGTTTTCCCAACACCGGCGGGGCCCGTGAGGATGACCCCGCCGGTTATCTTAATTGCTGATAAAATCTTTTTATCATAGATGCTTTTTACCCTCATCACTTTTTTTATAACCTCACTTTTTTGATTTATCTGACCGATTTCTTTCATTTCCTTCCTCCTTTTGATTTTTTTATTTATCCGAGGCGGGCGGATGCCCGCCTTCACCCTCCTTTTTCTTACACTACACCGTGTTTCTTAATTTTCTTGTAGTGTAAGAACAGGAAATAGGCGGTTTAAACGGTCCCCGTTCTTTCTGGAACACTGAACCAGGCTATTATAAGAAGTATAGAACCTACCATAGATATCAGAATTCCTATGAGGATTATTCCCAAGATGGTTCCAACAAAAATGAGCAAACCTCCAGTTTTGAATAGATTAATATTGGTACGCAAGGAAAGTAGGACATTTGCTTTATACCAGAACCAATTTGCCACAAGCAAAATGATCCAAAAAACAAGCATTACAACTATGGAACTGCTGGCTATGTCTTCGAAATAAGCGTCTTCTTTACCGATTTCCACTGTAATAATAACACTGGATATTATTAATATAACGACGCCTATTATCACCACTAATATAGCTTTTATAATATTCCTCTTTATTTCGGGCTCGCCTAGCTCATCAGAAGCCCTGAAGTACCCAATTAGGGTAACTATAGTACTTGCTAATGAAATTATGCATGCTAAAGGTATAACGGAACCGAGCAATGAAGCTCCGACTAAAACCAACAGGCCCCAACCTCCCAGATGTTTTGTTTGCTTGCTAATTTTTGCCGTCTCCATTTTGGAACAGCCTCTTTTAGATGATTTTATCCCATCCGAAAAATCGTATAAGGATATACTCGCGGCTGTTACAACAATCTATAGCATCTTTCCGGGTGAATTTTTCGGGGAGGTGGAATAATATTAGTTAGGTGAATTTTATTTGTAAGTTTAGTTATGGATAGAACTAAGCTTAGTAAGATTATTAAGGAAAGTTGGTGGTACAAATTGAAAACGGAAAATTACCCTATTGAGTGGATCCGTGATGACCTTAGCTATTTTAGGCAGGTGGTTAAAGATACCGCTTTTATAATCCCATCATTAAAGGTGGGTGCTTTCGGGGTATCCATGCTAAGGTTATACATGAAAGGGATAACATCAAAAAATAAAATGAAGCAAATAAGCTTGAAAACATTGAAGAAAAAATACGGAAAATTAAAGTACGTTTATTTTGTAGCCTATATATCTATGAAACTAAGAAGTAAAGGATTTTCTCATGAACAAATAAGAAGACATCTTGTTTTCAGCCTCAGCCTGTTTCCTGTCATGCCCTTGTGTGCAGTATTTATAGCCTACGAAAAATACGTTATTAACAACAGAAAGAATTATGAGAAAGGGGGTGAAGAAAAAGTGCTTTCAAAAATACCGGAAGATTTAAGGCCATATGCGGTTTTATTCGCAGAAATACCGGAAATTCTTAAGTAGCTATCTTATATGCAGATCGTCATACTGATCTTGTGATACAACACTTTCTTCTGAAACAACAGCCGACACTATATCGTAGCTAAGGTCTTCGGGTGAAGGCTGTTCATCCTCACCATTCTTTACTGAACCAAGGATACTGTCTACAGCTTCCATTATCATCTTCTTAGCTTCCTCGCTGTCTTCCTCCGCCACCTCTTTAAATCCTGTGTTACCAATAAATTCCGAAAGAAGGCATAAACCTTTATCCTTATCCTTCCAACTTCTATCAGACCTACCCACAGAAATAAGGTAATGATCAAGTTTCCCTTCTATATTACCCGTAAACCTATTCAGCCTTCCTTTAATTCCTTTTAAATCATTCTTTTGTCCTACAGCAAGAATAGCTGTTCCCATCTCAAGCTCGCTGAACTCTTCAGGTCTTATTTTGTAATCATATTTCTGCATTGCTATTTCTGACCAGTGAGGAAGCACAGCATCTATCGGTTTCCTGAAGGGGTTTTCCCCTCCCTTACTAACATTAATAAAAAACTTCAACTCTTGTCCGAAGTATTCCGCAAGATATTTTTTGGTTTCGGGATCTTCGGCACCCAGTATGAGCTTAATACTTGTGTTATTGAAAATATTTTCAAACATACCTCTCTTTATCTCGTCAAGCTGTTGTTTTGACTGATGTATAAGCATTATCCCTATTCCCGCACTTCTTGCCATTTCAAACATTCTTTGAAATTCCGGAACGATGACATTGTGAGCTTCATCTATGAAAACCATATCCGGAACTTCGCTTTCCAACCCTTCCCTTTGCTTAAAAGCAGCATAAGACTGAATATCCATTAGTATCATCTTTCCTATATCAAGAGATTCGCCGGAAGGAAAATCAAGAGCACGGAGGCTAAAATACATAAGCTTTCCCTGTCTAAAACCTTCCGATATCTTTATATCAGGATCGTAAGAGTTAAGTAGTCTCGGATGAAAACTGAAAGCATATAAAGACAGATGTTGCTGAAGACCCCTTAGATAGGATCTGAATTCCTTATTTCTTTTTGATTCCTCATATATGCTCCTGAGCCACAGGTAATATATTTCGTCCTTTTCGCTACCCCTGAGTTCATCCGAGTATGTATCCAAAAGATACTGTATTGAATCAGGAAGAAATGCTACTATTGAATATAGATCCAGAAAATTCGCCATTTTACCGGTTTTAGGTATAACGGACAAAAGCCTCGTAATGGCTCTTGTAAATTCTTTTTGAATATTTTCATAGAAAGTAGCAGTTCCCCCGACCCTCGGCATCGTAGATATAACCATCACGGCTATATGCTCCGGCTTGTTATACTTGATACCCGAGTATAGGGGATTATACGATAAAGAATATTTGGGTTTCATAACGTCAAAATACCAAAGGCTTTCCGGATAGATTCCCATTTCCCGAAGCAGAGATATAAAAGCCTTCGGTATACTGTTATCCCCTTTGGGATCTATGATGAGAACTCCCTTGCCTATCTCAAGGAACTGCTTAGCTATCGGTGCCAATGCACTTTGCGTCTTTCCGCGCCCCGTAGGGGCTATAACATGAGAATGTTTAGAAAATTCCTTGGCGGATATCTTTATCTCCGGATCTTTGAAAATGGTGATCTCGGGTTTTGCGGGAACAATCTCATACTTTCTGCCGGAATACTTTATTCTTCCCGCCAGTATTTTTGAAACTCTGTATATAAGATAGCCGTAGCTGAAAAGAATTATGAGGGAAAGGAGAACGGCCGATACGGTTGGCACCGCAAAAAATAGAAATAGAACCGTCAAAGGACCTAATACAACAGCAGAAAAATAAAGAAAAGCGGCGGTGTAAAAAGCCCTTTTCGGATTAGGATGCCTACTGAATTTTCTTTTCAACCGACTCCATGTTGAAGATGCCCACCATGTATATCCCGCTACAGGTGTTAATATTGCTGCTAAATCCACTAATACTTGAAAAGGCATCTTGCCTTCACACCGAGAAACTTAGCTATGTACCAATCCGACAAGCCCGCCCGTCTTAAAGCATACGCAATTTCCAACTGCCTTTTTGTCGGTCTTACTGATCTTAGGGTGCATTTTACTTTGTGCTTATCCTTTATCCACCTGACCTGTGTTTCGGAAATACCGTACTTCTCAGCTATAGCCCTCATCGGAATGCCCGCTTCTATCTCCCGACAAACAGAGAGAATAAACCCGATAGAAAATCTAATTCTGAGCTTTTCTGCCTTTTGCATCCGCAACCCTCCGCTCTATTTAGATTCAAGAATGCATTCAACAGCTCTATAGCCTCTTCAAGAGACACCGGCTCCTTGTAATATTGGATTACTTTACCGAACTCGATTAACCTTGCCCTGAAAGGCGGTTGAATCCTGTTGAATATATCGTTATAGCTGTCTTTCTTAATACGGAAGTACCAGGCAAGCTTGAATATTCCTCTGGCAACCTCTATCAATCCCTCACTGCCCCTGTAAAAGATAAGATTTTCAAACTCTACTTCCCTCCTGTCATCCATTTCATCAACTCCCGGTAAACACTAATCACATAATCAGATGTTTCTGATGCCCGTCCTGCACCCTTGTTATAGCAGTCAACAGTTTTCCAGCTGTTACCGAATCTATACCAACATAGGTTAAGTATGTAAGCACTGACACGAAGGTTATAGCACGGGTCTAAAAGGAATTCGGGATCAAGCCCCAGCTCTCTTATCCACCACCGGTTAATTTGACCCAAACCCGCGGAGTAGGAATATTTCTTTTCCTGCGCATATAATATCAGATTAAAAGCATCACTTTTATTGATCGGCATACAAGAATAGAGCACCTTGTTGCGGAGGCGCTTGAAGGGACAAGGAATATTTTTGTCTACATCCGGAGCTATGATTTCTATTGCGTAAGGATTTAAAGCGCTCTCGGTAGCAACAATAGCATATAAAACATAAGGATTAAGGGAGTAAAGATATGCAGCCTCCTTAAGGCAATCTCCCCAGCCTCCCATCACCACATTCCCCCACAAAAAAAATCCTAATAAAAAGCACCCTTTCTTCATACTATTATATGCTTCACTTGAATACATTTCCTGCATATTTTTTGTGCTATGAGTATTGTGAAAATGAGGAATATGAAAAGAAGGATTACTGTGACGATTAATGCCCAGCTGTATAACATCATAGAAGAAGAAGCAGTTAGGAAGGAAACAAGTATGTCCCATATTGTGGAGGAATGTATAGAGACATGCTTTATGCTGAGGAAGATTACCACAAGAAGATTAAAAGATATACTGTCGGAAAATGAGATAAAAGCATTAAAGGAAGTAAGCAAAAGGATAATAGAGAAACCTGTAAGCCATAGAATAATAGAGGATGAGTTAAAATCCCTTGTGGAAGCAAAAAAACTTTCACCAGCAGTAGCCAAGAATCTGGCAGAAAAAATAGGGAAGCTTTCGCAGTGTGAATTAAACCTCATAATCCCAATCATATAATCAAATGCTCAAAGATAACCGCATATTTATATGCAGTTTTTGATCCTATAGTTGCAAAAAATTGCATAAATTCGCCTTGAGTTTTCAGGTACTGGTCAATATACTGAGCATAGGAGGGATACCGAGATGGCATGGAAAAAACTTTATTATGAAAAAGATGATAAACCGGAAGTGTGGATCTCCATCGGAAAGGAAAGAGAAGGATATGAAGCATTATTAGAAGGAGACAATATTATAGGTTTTATTGAAAAAATAACATACAGTGAGAAATTCAATCAGCCTATAGTTTCCCTCTTGTCGGAGGATAAAGCTCAAAGATATCTTATGTTTGCACCCCCTAACCTCATGCGTCAACTGAACGATCTGATGGAATTAATGGATGGTAAATCATACCTTGTTAGGATAACCTATTTAGGAAAAAAGAAGGCAAAAAACAAGGAAGGACTGCCGATAACTTACCATGCATTTGAAATTGAATACAATGACGAAATTTGCAATCAGTAAATTCCCAGGGAGCCGACTCCCGGTCCATCTTACACTACACCCCGAATTTTAAATGCGTGCACGAGAAAATCCAATCACTTTGCCTGCGAAATCAAATAAACTTTGTAGAGTAAGAAAATTAAAATGGGAAAGGTTTTTAGTATAATTTAAATTGCGGGGATTACTATCATGAAAGGAGGTGATGAAAGATGAGGTAGCGCGGGGACCGGGGAGAAAAGGGAAGAAAAGGATGTAAGGTTCAAAAGGATGTAAGTTAAAAATAGCATATCTTAGTCTGTTTGTCAAGCATTTTCTCCCCGGTTAATTCTACCTTCTTAACAATTCCAAAAAAAATAGGGAGGTGTAAGCCATGATGGTTAAAGAAGTAGCTATTTCAGATAGGAGAAGAAGATCGGGATGGTTCTGGATTGATAACGAAATTTTTGACATGGACCTTAATCCGACCGCATTTGTCGTCTATTGCTTTTTGGTAAGAATAGCGGACAGAAGTTCCGAAGTAGCCTGTATATCAATCAGGAAAATGGCAAAACTTTTAAACATGTCCCCGATAACTGTACAAAAAGCAATAAAGGAACTGGAAGAAGTTAACATGCTGAGGAAGCTCCGCCGTAAAACAGAAAAAGGAAACAATCTTGCTAATCTTTACCAGCTTACCTCAAAGGAAGAATGGAAATATCCGGATCAATTGGCGTATCAAAAAATGATACAGGGTGTGTCAAAAAATGACACGGGGGTGTGTCAAAAAATGATACAGGGTGTGTCAAAAAATGACACACCCTGCGATGCGACGATACCCGAAACTATTGAGCCTCAGGTATCGGAAGGCTCGGAGCAGTCCTCTATCAATAATTATAATGATCAAAAATCTAATTATCAAAAATTTATTAATCATCATCTAATAGACGATGAAAGAAAAGAATGTCAAAAAAAGAAAATAGAAAATAAAAATGAAGAATATAGCATGGAAACTTATAAGCGGTTGCTAAATAAATGGGAAGATGCGCTTAAAAACTTAGAGCTAAAGCGAATATCCGACGCACAGGCGGTTTTCTTTTTGGAAAACTCGGCTCTTCCCGTTGAAAAAACAATTGAAGCCATAGCTAAAGATGACGGCAACCCCAAGGTAAGGGATCCGATTGCGTGTCTTTTCAGCACATTACCTCTCAAGTCAAAGAGGTATAAGTGGCTGTTGAAGATGGAAAATCCGCAGGAACAAAAATGGTTAAGCGCATTCAGGAAGAAGGTACATGCTATTATCGCGCGTTGCAGGGAGTTGGGTATTGATTTAGATATAGATTTGAATTTGTGTAGTGTTTCCGGAAAAGAGGACGCGGAAAAATTTCTTACGGCTCTCAGAAAAAAAGTGTACAGATTAATATGGGAAAAAATAAATCCTGCTATGAGGAAAAAATTTGAAGAAAGGATAGAATCTGTAAAAAACAAAGAATGGTGTGATTCCGTACTGGAATTGATGGTGATAAACCATTATAAAATGGGCGAGCTTTTTGCTATATAAGGAAGCTATTCGTAAATTGATAAATGTTTCATGTGCTTAGGAAGAGGAAACTTATCTACGAACTTTAATTTTATGATTTCTTCTTTTGTAAAACCGAGCTTTTCTTCCATGAAATTTTCAAGCTCTTTTAAAGATTCGTATAATCCACTGCAAGCACGAGCGTAAGCTTCTTTAAAGGTGGAAGAAACAAAACGTGCTCTTTCCGACGAACAAGCTGTAGAATATATATATCTACCACTTTTGAAATAATATGTAGCCATACTCAATGTACGCTCATCTTTAGCCGGATTAATTTTCTTTTTTTCCTCCAAAAACAAGACAACCTTTATAAAACCACCTACTCTGCCGTAACTGTATACCACTGCACTTATACATGCTTCATCATCTCCGTACTTACAACTGAGTGTTATGAAAAATATAAAGGCATCTTCAAGAGACACGTTATACCCCACATGTCTACCCGTCGTGTCTACAATAAAGTAAGCTCTGGCTATTTCCTTACATGCTTTAGGTTGCTTTTTCAATAAGCAGTTATCAAGCAACACATTCGGATCAATATCAATTGCGAGCGAAATTCCGCAGAACAAAAACATGAATGTAAGTACACTTAATTTTCCAAACATTTTTCACTTTCATAATTATAAACTGGATTACTCTTAATGGCGTATATCTTTTATAAGTATATTTATTACAGTTTTAATGTTATTCAACTTTTGCTCTATTGATTGTATTTCTTCATCTATTCTTTTGAGTGCGTCTATCGCCTGTTTGTCTATTTCCTTAACGTCTGTTAATTTTCCGAGATATACCGATTTAACCCTTTCACCTTCCCTAACACTTTTGTATATGTATGGACCGTGTCCCCTGCCTTCTTTACATTTCCTACAGGTTTCTTTACCGCATTTTACATACCTGATTGTAAAACCTTGACGGGATAACTCTTCTTTTTCTTTCTTTAGTATCCTCGCTTTATTATTCAGTTTTTTTACAAGGGATTCAAGCTCTTTCAATTCTTTCATAGTTACCATATAGAATATATTGACTTGTCCAACCTGTCAATATTGTACTACTTTACGGAAAAAGTTGATAGGTTGTACTTCGGGCTATATAATTTAAACATGCGGAAAGTGATGGGCAGGAAGCGTAAAGGTATTTCTGTAAAGGACTTTGACAATGAAGAGCTTTGGCTAGAATTCAAGGCTTTGGTGGTTAAGAAAAGGATGAAAATTGCAGAAGCCTTGGAACA
>WFWF01000132.1 GCA_015491275.1 Aquificales bacterium
CTCTTGAAAACACATCCTCAAGCTGTTTTTGAACATCCGCACCTATTATCATGGCTGATTCCTCCTAAGGAGTATAAGTATATAATTATATTTTAATATTCTTAAAGAAATTTTCAACCCTAAAATCT
Source organism: Aquificales bacterium (assembly GCA_015491275.1). Taxonomy (GTDB): domain Bacteria; phylum Aquificota; class Aquificia; order Aquificales; family Aquificaceae; genus WFWF01. The sequence continues at coordinate 129 of WFWF01000132.1, forward strand.
CTTTATCTCTATACCGTACTTCTTTATCCTGTAATCAAGCTGTCTTAAAGTATACCCCAAAATCTTAGCAGCCCTTGATTTCACATATCCCGTTCTCTCCAAAGCTTCAATTATTTTTTCCCTTTCGGTCCTTTCTATATACTGGGGCATGTTACTTGCCGCCCTTTCTCTGGTTATTCTCGTTGTAAGTATATAGGGAGGCAAATCAATGTCTCTTATAACATCATCCTTCATAACAACAAGCCTCTCCATCAGATTCTCCAGTTCTCTTACATTACCGCTCCATTCATAATCCATCATTACCTTTAGAGCCTCGGGTGTTATCTTAACCCTCTTACCATGTTTCTTATTGTAGAGATCAAGAAAGTATTCAACAAGTAAAGGTATATCCTCTCTTCTTTCTCTGAGAGAAGGTATGTAAATAGGTATTACATTTAGCCTGTAATAAAGATCTTCCCTGAATTTACCTTCTTCAACAAGCTTTTTGAGATCCCTGTTTGTAGCAGCTATAATGCGTACATCCACTTTTATAGTCTTGTCCCCCCCTATTCTTTCTATCTCTTTATCCTGAATGACCCTGAGTATTTTAGGTTGTAAAGATAAGGGCATATCACCTATTTCATCCAGGAATACGGTACCGCCGTTTGCAAGTTCAAATTTACCTTTCCTTGACGCATAAGCACCAGTAAAAGCACCCTTCTCATAACCGAACAGCTCCGACTCTAACAGATGCTCGGGGATAGCAGCACAGTTTATCGTTATAAAAGGTTTATCTTTTCTTTCACTCAAAGCGTGTATGGTTTTTGCAAAAAGACTTTTCCCCGTACCGCTCTCTCCAAGGAGGAGAACCGTACTGTCCGTCCTTGCTACCTTTTCAATGATATCTATCAAGTTCCTGATAACGGGACTGCTACCCACAATATTGTCTATGTTATACTTACCTGTAAGTTCCCTTGTAAGAATCCTCTTCTCTTCCTCCCACTCTTTTCTCTCTTCAGTCATTTTCTGATTAAGCCTTAAGAACATACCCAGTACGGTTCCTATTATGATCAAAACCTCAAGGCTTCTCTCAACACTCTCCTTACCTTTAAAGGATTTAAATATAGCAAGAACACCTATTATCTCACCGCCTACCCTTATAGGTACCGCTATAAAAGATTCATTTTCTTTGAGTTTTTCCCTTATTCGCGTTTTATTCGCAAAGGCTTTGTTCGTCTCAATATCCCATATAACAACGGGTATTCCCGTTTTAAATACCTTTCCCGTAATACCTTCCCCCTTTCTAAATATACCCCTCTCTATTTCCTCCTTTGATAAACCAAAGGCATGGGTTATATTTAAAACCTTCAAATCCCTGTTGTATAAAGCCACAAAACTGTATCTGACATCCCAGAAGGAGTACATTATCTTAAGTGTATCATCCACAGCATTATCAAGGGATGCCCCTTTACTCAAAACCTTGGCTATTTCGTTTATTAATGCCAGCTCTCTTGACTCAAGGGATTTTCTTTCTGTAAGCATAATGATTAAAATTTTATCCTATATAAGGGGTATAATATATGAAGAGCATCCAAATGCCGCCTGCCGGGTCATGGATGCTCCTTAAAGGCGGGGTATAAATAGCCCGGCTGAGGGAAGGGTAAAGAGATGATGAAGTTGATGGTTATCTTACTGATAATTTTTTCCTTTTCCTTCTCTATAAACGGATATATCGTGGTTGAGGAATCAAAAGGAAGTGAAGGTCATGTAACGGTTGAAAGTGTTTCAAGGGTGTACATTGTCAAAGACGCAATGAGAATAGATACAAAAACCACCGTAAAAATGGATATGGATAAGGTGCCAGAGGAAATAAGAGGCTCCATACCGCCCGAGATTACTAAGGAAACCTCCATTATACAAAAAATAGTTAATAACAAAGTAAAAATATACTCAGTTGATCACAAAAATAAGACCTACACAGACCTTTCTCATATTCCAGAATTTATGGTAATAAGCTTCTTGGCATCCTATATAGAATGTGATTCCAATACAAAAAAATGTACAATAAAAAAGGACCTCCTTAAACCTACCAACGAGTATAAGAAAATAGGCAAATACAAAGTTAGAAAAATTATAATCAAATTCGGAGCAATGCAAAATGGAGGTAAATCTTTGGAGATCCCCGCATGGTTCACAAAGGATAACAAAGATCTCATAAACGCAGAAAGACTTAAAATAGAAGTACTTATTAATGCTGCAAAGAAAACAGATTTCGGTAAAAGCAATTTGTCCTTACTTAAAGATATTAAAAGATTCACAGATAAAAATATAAAAAAGTACGGTGCAGCCATCAAGCTTGATATGCCAGAAGGGGAGATTGTTATAAAATCCGTTAAAAAGAAAAACATAAGTAAGAAAATCTTTACGGTGCCCGCGGGCTATAAGGAGGTTAAGTCACCACTATAAGGCAGTTGTGGTATATTATTATATAACTTTGAGGAGCCGTAGTTCAGCCTGGTCCAGAACGCCGGCCTGTCAAGCCGGAGGTCGCGGGTTCAAATCCCGTCGGCTCCGCCATTAATTCACATAGGGAGGAAAAAAGTGGAGTTTGATGTAAAAGATTTATCCTTAGCGGATAAGGGTAACCTGAGAATAGAATGGGCGTACAGGGATATGCCTGTCATAAGAACAATAAGGGAAAGATTCAAGAAGGAAAAACCCTTTAAAGGAGTGAAGATATCCGCATGTCTTCATGTAACCACGGAAACAGCCAACCTCGTTATAACACTCAAAGAGGGTGGGGCGGAAGTTTTTCTTACCGCATCAAATCCCCTATCAACCCAAGATGATGTTGCATCCGCCCTCGTTAAATACCATGAGATACCCGTCTTTGCAATAAAAGGAGAAAGCAAGGATGAATATTACTCACACCTGAGGGCGGTTATAGAAAAGGAACCGGACATAGTTATAGATGACGGGGCAGATCTTATATCTACACTGCACAAGGATTATGCAGAGCTTTGCAAGAAGGTTAAAGGGGGTATGGAAGAGACTACGACAGGCGTTATAAGGCTAAGGGCAATGGCAAAGGATGGTGTGCTTAAGTTTCCTATAATTGCTGTTAATGACGCCTACACAAAGCATATGTTTGACAATCGTTACGGAACCGGTCAATCAACCATTGATGGAATACTGAGGGCAACGAACAGATTGATTGCGGGATCTAATTTTGTTGTCGCGGGTTACGGCTGGTGCGGTAAGGGTGTCGCAATGAGGGCGAGAGGTATGGGGGCAAATGTTATAGTGACTGAAGTAGAACCCATTAAAGCCTTAGAGGCTAAAATGGACGGGTTTACAGTTATGCCCATGATTGAAGCAGCAAAGGTGGGAGACTTCTTCGTAACGGTTACGGGAAACACCTCAGTAATAAGAAATGAACACTTTGAGGTAATGAAAGACGGAGCGATAGTTGCCAACTCCGGACACTTTAATGTGGAAATAGACATGCCCGCATTGGAAGAAATGAGTATTGAAAAAAGAAAAATAAGGGAATTTGTTGATGAATACATACTGAAAGACGGTAGGAGAATATATCTTCTTGGGGAAGGAAGGCTAATAAATCTTGCTTCCGCGGAAGGGCATCCCGCTTCCGTTATGGATATGTCCTTTGCAAATCAAGCACTATGTGCGGAGTTTATTTTAAAAAACGCGGATAAGCTTGATAATACGGTTTATAAGGTTCCCTATGAGATAGACAGTGAAGTAGCTAAACTCAAACTTTCCGCGATGGGTGTAAGGATAGATCAACTTACAGAAGAACAAAAAGAATACCTTGAATCATGGGAAATGGGTACTTAATTATTCACCGTAAACACTTTTAACTATATCCTCCGTGGTAACACCGGGGAAATCAAGCCCATCCTTTGCAAAAAAGTCGTTAACCCTCTTCTCAATAGCAGATTTTTCAAAGGGTATACCTATAAGATGCTCTTCAAGATCAAGTATTGCCTCCTTCGGATACAAAGTAAAGTCCCCGTATATACGTACATTCTCTATTACATTCTCCCACACATACACCTCACTTTTTACAAGACCTCCCTTAGCCTTGTGAACACCATTTCTTACATATAACCCTTCCCTTATCTTTATTGCCCTATGCTCCCTTCCCGTGTCCTCAAATAGAACCTTATCCGAAGTAAACTCTTCCTTCAGCTTATCAGCAAGCTCTACAACATCATCACCTATTGTGCCCTCTCCTTTAAAATCTATAACCTTTGAAAACTCTTCAATTAATATATCTTCCACCTCTTCCCTTGAAGGCATCCTACCAGTTTCCTTTCCAACCCAAGAGATGTTTTCTTCTAAGGTTTTATAAAGCTTGTCCCTGAATTTCTCTTCCGGTACCATGAATAGTTGAGACATAAGCTTAGTATCAAACTTAAGCAATATACTCCCCACAAAAACAAAGGAATCCCCTATATCAGCGGCACCTTGACCGCTTATCTTTTTATGAGATTCCTTAACCGCTATATCGTTGATAGGTCTGTAATATACATCAATGCCGAGTCTTTTATAAGTGTTTATTACAGGCTGTGAATACTTTTCATAGGCTTCCTCTATCTTAAAGGGAAGTTTATATCCGCCCCTTTTCATTATAAGGTGATAAAACACCTGATTGCCGTCAAGTAAGACAGGACCTCCTCCTACTTCCCTTCTTATTACGGGTATTCCCAGTTCCCGACATCTTTCCACATCAATGATGCTTTGAGTTTTGTCAAAGTAGCCCACACTTATGTATG
>WFWF01000133.1 GCA_015491275.1 Aquificales bacterium
AGGCAATGGAATCAACGGAAAATATAAAAAGGGTCCTTAATGAGATAAGGGCTAAGATAAAGGAGATTTCAAAGTATCTGGAAACAACATCAGATAAGAGCAGGGAGCAAAAGGATCTGGCGGAAAATGCAAGGATAACCGTAGAAAAAACCAAGGAAAAAATAGAAAAAATTTCCGATTCTTTTAAAGAAATAGCTTACAGCATTGAGAGTCATTTAAATGTTGTGGATGATACGGTGAGAAGTGTAGGAGGTTAGTGATGGAGAAAGCGGAAAAAGATAAAGTTATTGAAGAGCTGAGGCAAGATGCGGAACAGATAAGATCAATGGTTGAAAATTTGACAAAGATAGCAAAGCAGACAAACCTTCTCGCTCTGAACGCTGCCATAGAGGCGGCGAGGGTAGGGGAAATGGGTAAGGGTTTTGCGGTTGTTGCAGGGGAATTCAGAAGACTGGCTGACAATACAAGCAGGATAGCCAATGAGATTAAAAAGCTTATGCTCAGTATAGAGGAGAAAATGGAAACCTTAGAAGAAGGAGAAGGGTAGGTATGGATTCTAAGTCAACGGGGCTTCCCGAGGTTTTAAAAACCGGATCAAATGAGCTTGAGATTGTAGATTTCAGAATATTTGAAGATAGGGACGGTGAAGTTTATGAATGGATATTCGGTGTTAATGTAGCCAAGGTGAGGGAAGTTCTCAGATTGCCCAAACTAACAAAGGTTCCCAATATGCCGGAAGTTGTTGAGGGGATGGCTGAGATAAGGGGTAAGCTTATACCCGTTGTCAGTTTATGCAAATGGATGGGTATTGAAGAACCGCCGGAAAGGAGAAAGTTTTTGTTGCATTTGGAATTCCTCAGGGAAAATGTGGGTATAATTGTCCACGATGCTAAAAGGATAAGAAGGATAACATGGTCCGACATAAAAAAGGCGCCGGACATACTTAATGATAAACTAAACGGCAGGATAACGGGGGTTGTTCATACGGAAGACGGTCTTTTAATAATCCTTGACTTTGAGGGTATATTGAGTGATATGAACCTTCTTGTAATATTTGAGGAGAATGAAGCTAAGGAGGTAAAATCCAAAAAGAGCCTGACCGTCTTATTGGCGGAGGATTCCCCCGTTGCTAGGAAGATAATAAGTGACATAATTGAAAGCGCTGGTCACAATGTTATAAAGGCTGAGGATGGTCAGGCTGCATGGGATATATTACAGCATTATTTGGAACTTGCCCAGAAGGAAAACAAGAATATAACGGATTATATACAGGTACTCGTTACGGACCTTGAAATGCCCCGTATGGACGGATTCACCCTTGTTAAAAAAATTAAGGAAACTGTAGGTCTTATGAACTTGCCCGTTATAGTTAATACAACCTTGAGTGATGAAGCAAACATGGACAAGGCTTTCAGGGTGGGAGCGGATGACTTTTTGGTAAAGTTTGACGCTAAAATGCTCCTTGACATGATACATAAACACGGAGGAGTCAGCGGTGATTCCGGATGAAATGAAAGAGATCTTTGAAGAATTTGCGGTAGAAGCAAGGGAACAGCTTGAGAGTCTTGAAAACGATATGCTTGAACTTGAAAAGGATCCAGAAAATGAGGAGCTTCTTAACAGAGCCTTCAGGAGTATGCATACCATAAAGGGAGGTGCAGGCTTCCTCGGTTTAAATCCTATAGTTGAAGTTGCCCATAAGGCGGAAGACCTTCTCGGATTGATGAGGAGCGGGGAGCTTAAACTTACACCCGAGATAAACGATGTCATTTTCAGGGCTATTGATTTTATAAAAGGGGCGATAAGTCGTTACGAAGAGGGTGAAGATGTTGAAATGCCGGAAGACCTCATTAATGACCTTATTTCCGCAAAGGAAGGAAAAACTGTTTCTAAGAAAGATGAAAAACAGAAACTTGACGATCTTCTTGATAAACACGGTTTATCCCATCTTAAGGGTAAACCCATTGAAGAGATCCTTGAAGAGCTAATATTGCTTCCACCGGATAAAAGACCCGAGGAGGTTATAAAAGAACTGGATAAGCTGATATCCGTGGAACCCGTCAGCAAGGAGGAAGCGGAGAAAAAGGATATTGAAGCAAGCCAGAAAATGATGGAAGAAGTAAAAGTTGAGGAGGAGAAAAAACCCTCGGTAGAGGAAGAAAAGAAGGAAGAGAAAAAGAAAATAGAGAAAAAAGAAGAAAAAGCAGAAAAGGTTCAAGAGCAACAGGTTGAAAAGGTTTTGAGAATAGATGTTAAGAAGATAGAAGACCTTATGAACCTTGTCGGTGAACTGGTCCTTGATAGAAACAGGTTACTTAGGATAGCATCAAATTTGATTCAGGAACATCAATCAAAATACACGGATGAGCTTGAAGCGGTTCTTTCTTCCATAGATAGGATTGTGGGGGATCTGCAGATAGCTGTTATGAAAACAAGAATGCAACCGGTAAAAAGGTTATTCCAGAAGTTTCCGAGGGTGGTAAGGGACATATCCAAGATGCTGGGTAAAGAGGTTGAGCTTGTTATGGAGGGAGAGGATACAGAACTTGATAAATCAATCTTAGAAAAACTTGAAGAGCCTTTGATACACATAATAAGGAACTCCATAGATCACGGAATAGAACCGCCCGAAGAGAGGATAAGACTGGGCAAGCCAAGAAAGGGAGTAATAAAGTTAAAGGCTTATTATCAGGGAGACAGAATATTTATAGTGGTTGAAGATGACGGAAGGGGTATAGATATTGAAAAGGTTAAACAGAAAGCCCTTGAAAGGGGTATTGTTTCCGAGGATAAACTTGAAAAAATGAGCGAAAAAGAACTTCTCTTCCTTATATTCAATCCTGGATTCTCTACTGCGGAGAAAGTATCGGAAGTATCCGGAAGGGGGGTGGGGATGGATGTTGTTGCAAATACGGTATCAAGTTTCAGGGGAACCATAGATGTTGAAAGCCAGAGAGGAAAGGGTACAAAAATAACCATGTCTTTCCCCTTAACGATAGGAATAATAAGAAGCATTATGGTTAAAATAAAAGACAGGATATTTGCCATACCCATATATTCTGTCCTGGAGATACTTCCGGGAGAATCTACAGAAATAACCACCGTATCTGGAAGGGAAGTTTTGATAGTCAGAGATATGACCATACCCCTTATAAATCTTTCTGAACTTTTGGGTATAGGAGATTCGGAAATAGGATACGCAATTGTGGCATGGGTGGGGAATCAGAGGGTAGCCTTTACCGTTGAAGATCTACTCGGCGATGAAGAGATAGTTGTAAAACCGCTCGGTAAACTTTTCGGAGATATAGAGGGAATATCAGGGGCTACAATAACTGGGGACGGTAAAGTTGTTTTAATACTTGACCTTGACGGGTTACTTAAAAGGGAATTAAGGAGTATGAATGTATAAAAAGGGGTGATGAAGATGGCTGACATTGTACCTGTAGGTGAAAAGGAGATAAAAAAAGAATCTCAGGAGGTAACCATCCTTGAATTTTTGGGTATAACTCTTGAGGATGAACTAATAGGATTCCCGCTTACGGAGGTTCTGAGTATATCAAAGGTTACGGAGATAGTACCAGTGCCCTTCTCACCACCTTATATAGTGGGTGTAATAAATCTTAGGGGTGATATTATACCCATCCTGTCTCTTAAGAGTAGGTTGGGACTGCCCGAAAATAAGGATTATACCATGGTGGTTATACTTGATACATCCTTCGGAAAAGTGGGTATTCTTGTTGATAAGGTGGTGGGCGTTATAAAGATACCTGCGGATAAGCTTGAGCCCAACCCCATGACGGGTAGGTACAGCAGATATATAAGGAATGTTGCAAAAACAGATCAGGGTTTACTTATTATAATAGATATAGACAGGATCACTAAAGAGAGCTCTTTATGAAGGGATTTTATATAAAGGTCCTTGAGTTTATGTACGAAAAGAGGTTTAATCAGTTCCAATCATTGTTTTATGATCTCTTTAAAAATTACGACCATATAGATGAAGACAGCTTTATAAGTGAATGGTTTGACAGATTCATAATAAAAAAGTTGATTCCCTATGTTCCGCCGTCCGAGTTGCACAGGTCATACAGGGAATATACCGCAAAAAGAAGGTCCTTGCTTAAAACCTACATAAGAACTTACTGGCAGTTTTGCAAAAATCCCAAGAGGTATCCCGCATCCGTAAGGGAGGCTATGAGGTATTTTGATCTGAATGACCTTAATGTTTCAGAACTTAAATCAAAGTACAGGGAAAAGGTCAAATCATTCCACCCGGACATAGCGGGTAAAAGGGAGGAGAACCACAGAGAGATGGTAAAAATAAACTACTATTATCAGCTGTTAAGGGGTGTACTGAATGATTGACCTTAAGAATATACTTAAGCCAAAAAGATACAGGGGTTTATGGAAAGGCAAAAGAGAAGAGAATTATATAAACTTTGACATAGTAAGTGCTGACGGTACAAAGGTGAAGATAGACAATATTTTTCCCTTTGAAATAAAAGATAGAATGGAAAAGGGAGATAAAATACAGTGCTTTGCTAATACTCGGGAAGGTTTTGTTATAACTACTTTTGAGGTGGAGGATTTAAATACTCCCATGACACTTAATCTTCTCAATTTTACTTATGACAAAAGAAAGGCTGTAAGGCTTAATTTGGGAGAAAATCTTGATGTAAAGGTTTTACTTCATAAAGATAACAGGGTGTACGAAGGCAAAATAAGGGATATAAGTCTTGCGGGTATGAGTGCAATATTCCCTGCCATCCCCATAGGTATAAAAGCGGGCGATATTGAGATGTTTGAGTTTGAATATGATATGATGGGTGGGGTGGTAAGTGCGGAGATAAAAAGGGTTATAAAGGATAAGAACGGTTATACTGTAGCTGTTGAGTTTATAAAGGAAGATCCGGAGGAAGTTGAACTTATTCATAACTTTGTCTCAAACGCTTATCTCAGTATATTTAAAACCTGATATAATTCCTTGTATGCCTCTTGTTTCTGGAAAATTGCTATTTTCTGTTGCCCATGAATATGGTTTTTGCATAGGTGCATTTAACTTCAGTAACCTTGAATTTCTCAAAGCAATATTGGAAACCGCTGAGGAACTTGAAGCCCCCGTTTTTGTTCAAACCACCGAATCCGCCATCAAATATGCGGGTATTGAACTCCTGTCGGGTATGGTTAAGGAAGTGTCGGACAAATTTAAGATACCCTTTGCCCTGCACCTTGATCACGGTAAAAGGGTTGAAACCGTCCTTAAAGCGATAAGGTGCGGTTACACCTCTGTAATGATAGATTATTCAGACAAACCCCTTGATGAGAATATTGAAGTAACAAGATATGTGGTATCCTTATGCGCACCCCTCGGTATAAGTGTTGAGGGTGAGGTAGGGATACTTGGTGGTGTTGAGGATGAGGTAAAAGGTTTGAAGGCAAGATTTACCGATCCCGAAGAGGCGGAAAAATATGTAGAATCAACTGGTGTAGATGCCCTTGCTCCCGCTGTAGGTACAGCCCACGGTCCTTTTAAATACAGGGAAAGTTCCTTTATTGATATAAGCTTAATAGAGGGAATTAAGAAAAGACTGAACATGCCCCTTGTATTGCACGGTGCTTCTTCCGTGTACGAAGAGTATGTGGAGGAAATAAACAGGTACGGCGGTGAAATCAGGAATGCAAAAGGGGTTTCGGAGGACCTTATAAAGAAATCAATTGAGGCGGGTATAAATAAGATTAATACAGATACAGATCTCAGGTTGGCTTTTTTGTCCGGATTAAGGCGTATAATGGTGGAAGAAAGGAAGATAACTGATCCACGGAAACTGATAGGACCCGCCATGGAGGAAGTAAGAGAGGTAATAAAAAGAAGGATACTGCTTTACGGCAGCGAAGGTAAAGCATGTCTTATATAAAAGCAATCATTATGACGGGTCTCTCCGGCTCTGGGAAATCCTTTGTTGCTAAACTCATATCTGAAAACTTCAATTACGAGTGGATAAGGAGTGATGTTATAAGGAAAAAAATAATGGGAATATCTCCGGAGGCGGAAGCGAAAGCGGATTTCGGAAAGGGCATATACGCTCGGGAGATTACCTTTCTCGTTTACAATATTATGATAGTATTGGGTAAGGAATGTATAAAAAAGGGGAAGGGTGTAGTCCTTGATGCAACCTTCATTGAAGACTGGCAGAGGAATCTTGTTAGAAATAATTTCAGTGAATATATATTTATTCACACGGTGGCACCGGAAGAGGTTATAAAATTGAGGCTTGAAAACAGAAGGGATGTTTCAGATGCTACTTACTCCGTGTATCTCAAACAGAAGGAGAGGTGGAAAGATATACCCGAAGCGATAAGGATAGACACGAATAAACCTGCAGAGATCATTTTGCAGGAACTGAAAAGTTTAATAAAATAATATCAATAAGGAGGAAGGGTGGCCGAGTGGACGAAGGCGCACCGCTGGAAACGGTGTGTAGGGTTTAAAGCCCTACCGCGGGTTCGAATCCCGCCCCTTCCGCCATACTTATAGTATATTCTTTCTATCAGTACCCTTATACCCTACCATACTTTCAATAGCTTCAGCCATCTCCTTTATCTCCTTTTGAGCCCCCTCATGGGTCCTGAGTCTTATGAAGTTATCAAGGGAAATTCTCGGTACAGTCCAATAATATCTTGTCATCATAAATTGAGGCAAAATACCCCGTGCTATCTCCTTAGCAATGCCCTTTTCTACCATTTTCTCGTATATATCTTTGGACTCTCTGACCTTTTCTTTAATAATTTTTAAATACTCAGAGTTTAAGGGTTCTTCTATCGGTTCATCAAGGGACGCCTGTTTATTGTGGGACGCTTGTTTCCTGAGATATTCGGGAATATAAAACTTTATATCCCATGCGGTATATCTCCTGCTTATCTCATTGTAAGAGCCGAAACGGTGTCTGTGCCACTGCCTTGCAACAAACAGGGGGCATTCAATTATAAATGTGTAATAATCCATATCTGTACCTATCTCAAGTTTGTCAACAAGCCCGACCCATCCCGCTTTTGTCTCTATCTTCTCCCTCAGGAACTTTTCATCCCGTGTGTAGGGTATTTTTATAAGTTCTTCATCATCAACCTCTCCGCCCTTTTTCACTACACCAGTAACAGTGGGAAACCTTTCTTCTATAACATCATATATATCCTTAAATACATCCCTTCCGTTTATAAGGTTCCTTAAATTGAGCCACATGTAACCGCCTGCATAGTATATTTGGACGGTAGGGTTATCAAGCCTATCAAGGATGGAAAGCCACTCCGACCTTTCCGATTTTATGGCTACTATATTGTGCTCAAAAGGTGAAGCATGCTTGTGTTTAAAAAGATAACGAATAAGTTTCTTATCCCTCAACTCATCGGTATCTTCATCCTTTCCGAAGGACACCCTTGCAGCCCTGACCACCCTTTGATCAGATCCCATCATCCATACTTCTTTCATGATTGAATATTATAGAGATATGGAAGTTACTTATGTAGGTAAAAAACCTTATACCATAGATACAATAATAGCCTTTTCCATCCTTGTTCTGTTTCTTATAGGAGAAATTACCATACTCAGTATATGGGTTGTACCCGCCTTTATAGAAGGAAGTATCTCCTTGGATATGTTCAGAAGGGTATTCATGCAGGGCATTACATTTGTAATTGGTACCTTTATAGCCCTTCTAATAGCACGATATGTAGATTACAGAATATTCAGAAGGAAAGAGGTTATATACTCACTGTTAATTATATCTGTTCTTAGCTTATTGACTGTTTTGGCTATAAAATATGCCTCAGGAAAACCGGTAAATCGTTGGCTATTAGGTTCAAGTTTACAACCTTCAGAATTTGCCAAAATCATAATAGTACTATTTGCCTCAAATTACATAGCAAGAAAGAAAGGTCTTTATAAAAACAGTCATATATTCTGGTCAGCCTTTGTAGTTATGTTCCATGTTGTTTTAATATATGCGCAACCTGACAAAGGAATGGCTATATTTATACTTTTTGTTTCAGCAATCCTATTCTTCATGGGTGGTATAGCAAAAAAGGTATATATACCCATACTTATAGCCTTCGGTCTGCTCGGCTTTTATATATTGTCCGGTGGGGGATATGTGGAAGAGAGGATAAATGTTTGGCTTGATCCTGCAAAGGATCCGGAAGGTAAAGGTTATCAGATAATAAGGTCCCTTATTTATTTCCAAAAAGGGGGGCTTTTAGGTCAAGGTATAGGAAAGGGTGTTCACAAACAGTCCTATCTGCCAGAATTGGATTCCGACTACATATTTGCTGTTATAGGAACAGAATGGGGTTTCTTGGGCACACTGTTTGTTCTCGCCTTGTATCTCCTAATAATACTTAGATTATTCTTTATAACAGCTAAACTTAAAGATATATTTCCTAAACTTATAGTCCTCGGCTTAACATTAAATTTTGCCCTATCGGTCATTGTTAATATAGCCATGACCCTTAACATACTACCACCCAAAGGTATTGCCCTTCCCTTACTGAGCTACGGACCTTCAAATCTACTTGCCACCCTTATAAGCTTCGGTATAATTGGATCGGTGTATATAAGACACAGGGATGAACTTAGGTAAGATAGCCATATCTGGAGGTGGTACTGGGGGACATTTTTTCCCCGCTTTAGCCTTTATGGAAAAATGTAGTGATGAAAATATAGACTTTATATACATAGGAAACAGTAAGGGTATAGAGTATAAATTCAGAAAGTATATGGAAGATAAGTCCGTATTCCTTCCTATGGAGGGCTACGCAGGAAAGAGTATATTTGAAAAATCCAAAGCCTTGATATTACTTGTCAAAAACTCGCTCACCGTCTATAAAATGCTTGACGATGTGGATGCAAGTTTAATCTTCGGTGGATATACGGGAGTACCTTTGGGAGTTTGCAGTTTACTGAAAAGGATACCCCTTTTTATACATGAGCAGAATTCTGTACCGGGTGTGGCAAACTTGAAGCTTGAGAGATTTGCGAGGTGTATATTCTATACTTTTGAGTACACAAGAAGGTTTTTTAAGAATGCATGTATGATAAGAACGGGATTGCCCCTAAGGAAGGCGTTAAAGGAGGGGATAAGGATAAAAAGGGAAGAAGCAATAAGGAAATTGGGGATTGAAGATAAGCCAACCATCCTCTTTATGGGAGGTAGCCAAGGTGCCATTTATATTAACAAGCTTGCTTTTGAAGTTATGGAAGTATTGAAGGATTTTCAAGCATTGCTTATAACAGGCGATAAACATTACGAGGATATAAAAAGGTTAGTTCCCAAAAAGGTACGGAATATAAAACTTATACCCTTTACCGAAAATATTTCCCTTATTTACAGGGCTTCTCACATTGCTGTTGCAAGGGCAGGAGCGGGAACCGTAGCGGAGCTGAGTTATTATGGGTTGCCAGCCCTTTTTATACCTTACCCTTATGCTTCCAGAGATCATCAGTATTATAATGCAAAGGAAATTGAAGAGAGAGGAGGTGGAATTGTTATAAGGGAGGAGGAGGCAGATACTAAAAGGGTTATAGAGAAGATAGAAAAACTATTCAGTCACAGAGATTTCTTCTCAGAGGGTATAAGAAACGCTTTACCTGTTGATGCAGAAAACACGATGCTTAAAGTTGTCAGTAAAATCATAAACTAATTATATTCTAATTATATTATAATCACCTATTCTGGGGGAAAAATAAATGATCCAACTTTGTTACGAATATCTATATAAGTGGAAGTTATAAGTGTTTTAAGATCCGGACTAAGTTTACTCATAAATGGGTGAAAACGTCCATCTGGCGGTGCCCTGTATGCACCTTTTGTAGTGGGGAAATCTGGTGAAGCTGTTTTTCCAAAGATATTAACATTTCCCGATCCGTCCATGGAAATGGAGCTAATCTTATCGTAACTGCTTCCACCGATGTAAGTGGAAGCTATCAGAGTTTTGAGATCTGAACTAATTTTACTTACAAATGCATCCACATCCCCTGCGTATTTTACTTGGTAAACATACTCCGTAGTAGGAAAATCTGGTGAACTCGTTTCCCCAGCCACATATATATTTCCCGATTCATCCGCAGAAATGGTATAAATCCAATCACCACCACTTCCACCAAGATAGGTTGATATTAGAAGATTTGCAAGATCCGGAGTAAACTTACTTATAAATGCATCTAACATTCCAGAGTTGGCTGTTTGGAAAACACCAGTTGTTGTGGGAAAATTTGTTGAACCTGTACCTCCAGAAACATATATATTTCCAGACTTATCCATAAAAATATCATAAATCCAATCACCACCACTTCCACCAAGATAGGTTGAAGCAAGCAGGTCCATAAGGTCCAAGCTAAGTTTGCTTATGAAAGCATCACTATTACCATTTTTAGTTGTTTGATACGCATTATCTGTTGTTGGAAAATCTTTTGAAAAAGTTTCTCCTGCCACATACAGATTACCTGATTTATCTATATGAACTGTGTTGATTCTATCCAAGTCATTGCCACCAAGGTAAATGAAAGCTATTATATTTTCAAAATTAGAAGTGAACACGCTTATAAAGGCATCCTTGTTTTTTCCTAAGGTTACATAATGTTCACCAACTTTTGGTGGTAGATCAGTTGAAAAAGTTTCCCCTACCACATAAACAACGTTTTCCGAAATGTCCATAAGAAGGGAGTTAATCTGATTTTTCACACGCTCACCTAAATTTGGAAAAATAAAAATAGAATTTATAATAAGCTCCTTGCTTCTATCATATTTTTCTGCACCAAATCCATACACGTTATCACTAAAAATTCTGTAACTTACGTTTACTCTTACTCTTTTTCCCGCTATATACTGATAGGCTATAGGTTTCTCAAGTCTTAGCTCCCAAAATTCCCCTTTTACGATGAGCTCTCCTGTTTTTTCATCCACACTAATATTTCCACCTTCTATGTTTATCCTTATCTTTTCTGGATCAGCCCCAGGATCTACTATAAATATCCTTTCTACATCACCACCGTAAGCCCTGATTTCAAGATCTATACCTTTATAAATATCATTAATATAGGTACTGAGGTGTGTGGTAATGTCCCTCTTCCAATCGTTAGGCTTGCCTTTAAAGTAGGCGACCTTTGTTATAGCTTCTCCTCTACCAATTATATTTTTTATCTCCGCATTTATCAGATTTTCTTTCAATACCAAGACTTTACCTCCATCCTTAGGTATACTGTATATAAACTCCCCCCTTTCTGTTATGAAAAGAATACCTCCGAAAGTTTTTGCATATAAACTTACCTTTTTGTCAACCTGCCCCTCGTTTTTCAAAAATGGGATTCGTACGCTTATCAATTCACTAATTATGTAATCCCTATTTATTGAAAACGTTGGAAAGCTTAAAATGAAAAAGGTAAATAAAGAAATCAATAACGCCTTTCTGTTTACTTCCATTATTAACCCCTCTCCTCAAGTAAATTATACTAAACATAATCTTACAAATCTTGTTCATGCAACCAATATAACAAACTGCATAATCTTGGTCCTTTTGGTTTTGGTGGAGGCGGCGGGAATCGAACCCGCGTCCGAGGATGGCCCGATATAAGGGCTTCTACAGGCTTAGCCCGTGTTTTAGATCTGCCCCCTTCAGCCCACGGGCAGGCCTCCAGAGGGAAGCACGGCATTCTTCTGTCGGTAACCCCTCACCGTGCGTCGGGGTTACCCGAGCAGGTGTCCTTTGACACCTCCGGGCAAGCCACCTGCCAACTCACCCGGGGCGCGCTGCCTTCAATTAGGCAGCGAGAGCAAGCTCAGCTTCGGGAAGTGTTTTAACGGCTGTTAAGGTTGCCACCCTGCCTGCTACCCTTAATCTACCATCCCCGTCGAATCCGTTCGCCCCCTTAGGGCATATATTTAAAATATAAAATGTAATGAGACGGCGGTCAAGATGGACAGAATAGGGAAGATAATCCAAATAAAGAAACTTCTGGAAAATGAAAGCGCAAAGATAATAAAAGAGATAGATTCGGAAATAGCAAAGTTAAAGAAAGAAAAGGAAAGGTTAAAAAGGGAAATTGATTATCTCAACAAACATATAGTGGATGCAAAAGATCCTATTCCTTACATACTAAAAGAAAAGGCTATAGTTAGCAGTATAAACGAGATTGAAAAGAGAATAAGGGAGTTGGAAATGGAAAAGGAGAAAAAAATTAAAGAGACTATTGAGTTACACAAAGAGGTAGAAGGTCTTAAGATTATAGAAAATAACCAAAAATATGAAAAACTTACAGCGGAAATAAAAAAGGAGCTTATTAATAACGGCTATATGGATCTCATAAAGAAGTTTTTGTTATCAGTCATTATTGTTTTCTCAATATCACACGGCGGTGATATAGTTGAGCAAAAGATAAAAGAAGAAAGTAAAAAGGAAGTTGTGGAAAAGTTACAACTTTTAGAAAAAGCCCTTGAGAAAAAGTTAAAAGAAATAAGGGCGGAACGGGAAAGGATAGAAAAGCTAAAAGAAGAGATGCTCGCAATGAAGAATAAGAAGTTACCGGAAGAGGTTCAAAAGCTCATAAAAATTCTTAATAAAACCTCTACCGATGAGGCGGGTCAAATAATGAACAACCTTGATCCCTACACAGCGGCAGAAGTTTTGATAAGGTTAAAAGACAGGCAAGCAGCGGAGATACTTGCAGCAATGGATCCCAAGCATGCTGCAAAAGTGTCAAAAATAATAATGTCAAAGAAAGGTAAAAAGTAATCAAAATATGGTTAATTCTCCCCTCAATTCCTTTGCTACTTTACCCACATAAAGTATTGTCATTATAACACCCAGAATTATAGGAAAGACCACCGTCATAAAAAGAATTAAATTACGCTGGAAGGGATCAAATCTTATAACCGCAAAAAACATACCTACCACAAAAAGTTGTAACCCGTACAAAAGCATAATCTTTCCGACAAATCTGACGGTTCTATTCCATAACTTTATATTCATCTCTAATTCCTTTCCCTGACTTGCCTTAATGTCATGGAACCACTCATAGGGAAGTTTTTCACCTATTAAAGGCAAGGATGCGGTCATTGAAACTATGGATATGAGAAAAATAACAACCGCAATCTTCATAAACTCACCTCCTTAATTTTCTTTTTTACAAATTCTATAGCTTCTTCCTTCGTTTTCACAATTCCTTCCATTTGTGCTTCTTCCAACATTCTCTTTATTTTACCCACAAGGGGACCTTCTTCCAACCTGCATATTTCCATTATTTCCCTACCGTTTAAAAGTGCTTTCTTGCATGTCCTTGCTATATCTGTTAATTTAAAAGATTCCAACTTATCTATGGTATCAATAAGTTTATCTATTTCCTCTTTTTTGTCTCCAGAAGCCAACGCATCCGCTACTGAAAGTGCAAAAAGATGATAAGCAATATCCCCACAATCTTTCCAAAACCTTGCCATGCCCCTTGATGTTAAAGTTCCTTTGGCCTCGGCTTCTCTTAGATAAAAAAGCCTGAGGTGGTGTCTTACAAGACTTGCCACAAACCTTGTAAGGTCCTCTCCCCATCTCCATCTCTTACCTATTTTTTTAACTATCTCAGATCCCAGTTTATCATGCTCATAGAAGGTGATCTTGCCATCAATTTCTTTAAATGTGTCCGGTTTTCCTATGTCGTGCATTAGGGCTGACATCTTTAAAGCCTCAATATCACTAAATTCCCCGAGAAATCTCAATCTTCCTATATTCTCAAATATATAATCCTTTATATATTCCCTACTGTTAAGTATAAATTCAAGCATTTCTACGGTTTTAAGCGTGTGTTCGTCAAGCGGATATATATGATTTTTACCCTGATCAGAAATTTTCCTCAGCTTGCCTATCTCTGGGAAGATTTTTTCAAGAAATCCAAGTTCATACATAAGCCTCAGTACCCTGGCTGATGTACTTATGGAAAGTATCTTTAAAAACTCAAAGGTTACTTTGTCTTCTGGGCTTTCCTTTATTATTTCGCCGTGTTCCTTTACAAACTCTTTAAAATCATCAGACAGTTCCAAATCAGTTTCCCCTGCTATCCTGAACCCCCTTATGAACCTAACAGGATCCTTTTTAAGATTCTCTATACTTACCGGTCTCAGCACACCATTCTCAAGATCCCTTATACCCCCGGTCGGATCATATATGATCGTCTGCTTCGCACCTATACTGAGAACATCATCAATGCTAACAGCCATGGCATTAGCTGTAAAGTCCCTGTCTTTCAGATCCTCTATCAGAGCTTTTTGTACATCCTTTCCTTTTATTTGGGAAAAATCAAATCTGTATCTATAATCATCTACCTCAAGTATAACAGTGCATATAACGGGTCTTTTTATAATTATTCCTTTCTTCTCAAATACAAAGAATTTACCCCCTATTGTCTCAGCAAACTTCCTTCCTATTTCCTTGGGATTTGAGGTAACAACAAGATCTACATCCACCTTTTTACCTACGGGGAGTCCTAATATCCTATCCCTGACCCACCCCCCTACAATAAAGCAGTATTCATCCCGCGGTATCAGTCTTGCAATATCATCAAAAAAAGACAGGTAAAAGTTAAGACCGTGTGCTGTATGTAAGTTCCCCTTCAGTTGATCTTGTACTTTTTCCATAATTTATTATTTACAAATATTCTTATCTCCTTTATATGAGAAGGAACAAGAATTTTCTTCTTAACCATTTTTTGTATGCACAATAATTTTGCTTTTCTGATTAAATGAACATAAAGGGTAGAATCTTGCTCCGTTATCACCTGAACAATGTGGCAAGGAGAGGGCTTATATAAAAAAACTTCTTTTGATGTGGTAAAGGAAAAAACCAAGAGAAGTATATAAAGAATCTTTCTACCCATAGCTTAAAATAAAAAACCTGGGGGCGACCTACTTTTCCGTGCTGTTGGTGGGCACAGTATCATCGGCGCTGGAGGGCTTAACTGCCGGGTTCGGAATGGGACCGGGTGTTACCCCTCCGCTATGGCCCCCAGGCGAAGGCAATTGGATAGGTGTTAG
>WFWF01000134.1 GCA_015491275.1 Aquificales bacterium
CTCCCCTAAGAGCGGATTTTGGCAGTCTGTGGACTATAATATCCGAATATCTCCTTATGGGGGAGGTAAAGTGAGCGTAATGTTCAAGGGCTAAGCCGAAATGTCCAAGATTGTGAGGGCTATATTTTGCCCTTTTCATAGTTCTCAATGTCAGGAATCTTATCATGTTTTCTTCAGGTTTACCTTCAAAATCTTCTATTATCTTTTGGAAAAATCTTGAATTGTAATTACCAGTCTTCGGAACCTTATATCCCAAGCCGTTCAGTATCTCTATAAGATTCTCCACCCTATCTGGATCCGGATTTTCGTGAACCCTATAGAGGCACGGGTATCCCGTCTTCTCAAGATGCAGGGCTACAGTTTCATTTGCTGATATCATAAAATGTTCAATAATACGATGGGCAATGTGCCTCTCGTACGGCACTATTGCTACAGGTTCTCCGTATTCATCAATGATTACTTCTGATTCTGGAAGATCAAAGTCTATACTTCCTGCTTCCCATCGCTTTTTACTGAGTATCCTATACAGTATTTCCATATTCCTTAGGGATTCCGTCAGATGACTAAGGTGTTTTTCCGCAGCAGGGTCACCTACTATTACTTTAAGGGCTTGATCATAGGTTAATCTTACTTTGCTGTTTATTACACTTTCGTAAATATCGTAGTGTAATAATTTACCTTTTTCGTTGAATACCATTTCACATGTAAAGGTTAGTCTATCTTCACCTGGGACGAGACTGCAAAGATCCGAGGCTAATCTTTCTGGTAACATGTGGATTGCCCTATCCGGAAAATAAAATGTGAAGCCCCTTTTGTAAGCTTCCCTGTCAATGGCTGTATTTGGCTTAACAAAATGAGACACATCCGCTATATGAACGAACAATCTGAAGTAGCCTTCCGGTGTTCTTTCTATGGCAACCGCATCATCAAAATCCTTTGCCTTCTCCGGATCTATGGTAAAGCAAAGCTGATCCCTCAGATCTTTTCTATTCTTTGTTTCCTTTTCTATATCAATTTTCAGTCTTTCAGCCTCTTTGAGTGCCTCATCGGGATAACTTGTAGGTATATTGTGCTTTCTTATTATTATGTCCACCGCAAGGAATTTCTCAGAGGGATGTCCGAGAACTTCCTTTATCCTGCCGTAAGCTGGTGCTTTGTCTGTAGGATACTTTGTTATCTTAACTACTAAGATGCTTCCCTTTTTGATATCCTTGCAATCCTTAGTAGGTAAAAATACGGGTATGTGGGCATTCTCATCCAACGGCACACAATAACACCTTTTTTTACCCTTCTTAAGGGAGCATATTAATTCCTTCTTACTTCTCTTTATTACCTTTAAAACCCTTATCTCCTTTTTACCTTTAAATTCCACAACCTTAGCCCTTATAAGATCTCCGTGAAACAATTTTTTCATTTCAAAGGGCGGTATGTATATGTCCTTATCCCTTCCTTCCACTTTTAAAAAGCCAAAGCCCGTGTAAGATAATACTTCTCCTTCCACCACATCTTCTTCAATAAGTTTAAATTTGTTCCTTTCAACTTTAACCTTCCCCTTTTTCTTCAGTTCCTTTAATACCTTTTTTAACTTTTTCATCTCGGATCTTTCAAGATTGAGCTTATTAGCTATATGGGAGAAGGGAATCGGCTTTTTACTTCCTTTTAGTATCTTTATTACCTCTTCTTCTTTAATTTCCATGACTTTCAACTTTTAACATTATAATTTAAATATTGGGATAAATGAAAAACCTATCCTTACTCGGATCTACGGGCTCAATAGGAGTTCAAACCCTTGAGGTTGTTAAAGGAATGGAAGGTATAAAAGTAAAAGCCCTTGTTGCTTATCATGCGTCCCAAAAACTTCTGAATCAGGCAAGGGAGTTTGGACCAGAAATTGTTGTTACCCTTGAAAATCCATCTGAGGAATGGTTAAAAAGCTTACCTTCATCAAGCAGATATGTTCACGGAGAAGAGGGTATAGAAGAGGCTGTGGAAGTAGGAGATGTCATTATGAATGCCATATCAGGCGTTGCGGGTATAAAGCCCGCATACCTTACTTTAAAAAGGGGAAAAACACTACTCGCATCAAATAAGGAGGCTATTGTCTGTCTCGGAAGGATTATAAAGGAAAACAGGAGCAGGATTATACCTGTTGACAGCGAACACAATGCCCTTTTCCAACTGCTTTCCAAGGTTAAAAGGGAAGAGGTAAGGAAAATATGGCTTACCGCTTCGGGAGGACCATTTTATGACAAGCCTTATGAGAGTTTTAAGAATGCAAGTGTAAGTGAGGCATTAAATCATCCCCGTTGGAATATGGGTAAGAAGATTACCATAGACTCCGCTACCCTTTTTAACAAGGGCATAGAGATGATAGAGGCAATGTATCTTTTTGATTTCCCTATAGATATGATTGATGTGGTTATTCACCCTCAGAGCCTGGTTCACGGAATTGTTGAGCTTAACGATAACAGCTTTCTTATGCATCTTTCCCCAACGGACATGAGAATTCCTATAATGTACGCCCTTACCTATCCAGAAAGGAAGGAGTTTCCCTTTTATAGACTGTCCCTTTTTGAGATGGGTAATCTTAAATTTTTGAAGGTTGATAAGAAAAGGTTTAAATCAATAGATATATGCAGGGAAGTAGGAAGAAAGGGAGGTGCCTATATACCAGCCCTACTCGGTGCGGATGAGGAGGCTGTAGCCCTATTTCTTGAGGGTAAAATATCCCTTCCTGCTATTGCGGATATTATAGAAAGGATATTGGATAAGGTTGACTTTAAAGATCCCGAGACTGTAGATGATATGCTTTACATTATTGATTGGGCAAGAAGGGAGGCAAGGCATATCTTTTCCTTATCAGGAATCCGATGATTATGGATAACACTGAAAGAACTACGGACAGGCTTATAACGAATATGGTTCCGTTGAACCAAAATATACGCGGATAAATCCTCAGTAGTGTATCACTGTGTTGGAATCGCCATGAGTAAGGATCAAAAAATAGATCGTGGAATTTTTCAAAGGCAAGATCATAGTCGGTGATGGAAAGGACACTCGCGCATATAAGTAAGGTTATGCATAATATCCCTCCCCCCATAAGCCCTGTGCCGAGTAATGTTTTATTTGATAAAAATAGATAGATGAATATCAATATATCAACCACTAAAAATATATAACCAAGGGGGAACAGGATTGAAAGGAGATTCTTTACATCTTCCATGTGTTTTATTTCTTTTTGTCTAAAGGCGGGTCTTCCATCGGGTAATTTTGCCCTTTTGAACTCCTCCATACCTTCATCGGATGTAACCGCCTTTAAACCCAGCTTTGCTAACCTTTTTCTTGCCTCTTTTGACATTCCGTAAGGGTCTTCGGGAAAGCTTTCCAAGGAATACTGCCAATCAATAAACCATTCGGCGAAAGCTATCCTTGAGGACATTGAAATTATTGAGTAGGGCAATGTTAATATGCATATAACTACAAAGATCTTATTAAAAAGGCTTCCTTTTCTAAGCATGTTATTACCCTGTCTTTTTCTCCCCTATTAACAAAATATATCCTTCCCACGTAAGGACTTCCCTTTCTTTTGAGAGGAGAAATCCTGATGTAGCCGAGGTTTTTTGATGCTATATAGCCGGTGGTATAATCGGGATCATCACTCCAGCATACCTCTGCTACAACACCGCAGTGTATATTTTTGGTGGCAATTGCTAAGGCATCAACAGTTCTGAGTGTGTAACCCTTTTCCAAGAGCAGGTCCGTTATAAACTTCCTTGAAGACCAATCTACCTTTACAGTCCTTATTCCCCTTCTTTTGTCGGGTTCCAATCTTTCACCGCTTCCAATATCCACTATCATCGCACCCCTCATATTACCACCATCCGGGCTCGCTCCCGTGTCAAGCTCCATGAAGAGTTTTTTAAGGATTGATGCCTTTATACCTTCTTTTTCAAGCATACCTATTGCAAATTCCCTTGCCTCCTCCACCTTTTCAAAGGTGTAGGTCTTGATAGGCAAAGCCTTTTCTATTTCTTTAACCTCAACCCTCTCTATCTTTACGCTTATATAATCGTAATTGTCGGGTCTTGTCAACAGTTCATAGACAGTATCCCTTATATCTTCCCTTTTACATATTCTTTCCGCACCAGAAACATGCTTACCGTGAAAAGAGGAGCGCATTCTTACGCTGAACATTTCAGGATGCGAGGATACTGAGAACCCTGTTTATTCTTTCAAGTTCTTCCTCAAGCTCCTCTTTTATTCTTTTTTCCTTTTCAACTATGTGGGGTGGAGCCTTTTTAAGGAAGTTTTCGTTGGAGAGTTTATTATCTCTTATCCTTAATTCCCTTTCAACCTCTTCCTTTTTCCTGCTGTAGGTAGTAATGAGTTTTTCTACATCCACACTACCTTCAACAGGAAGATATATCTCAACATCCTCTGAGAATACAACAAGTGTATCCGTCGGTCTTTCATCCGTATATTCAAGGCTGTTCAACCTTGCAAGATTGAGGATATGGTGCTTAAACTTCTCTACTATATCTTTTGATTGATCCGCTTTGTAAAATAGGGTCAGCCTTTTACCCGGATCTATCTGCAAATCGGATCTCAGAAACCTTATGGTGGTTATTATATCTTTCAACCTCTCAATATCTTTCCATTCCCTTTCAAAGATTTCTTCTTCCTTTTTTTCAGGAAACTCCGCAAAGGATATGTATTCGGGGTGAGAAGAGGGCAGTTTGCTCCAAATCTCTTGAGTTATAAAAGGCATGAATGGGTGTAGTAGTCTCAACGCTCTGTCAAGGACATAAAGCAGAACTATAAGGGCTGTCCTTTTTTCTTCCTTTTCACCCTTATATATTCTTTCCTTTGTAAATTCTATATACCAGTCGCAGAACTCATTCCAGAAAAACTCATAAATTGATTGGGATGCATAAGCAAAGTTATAGTTTGCCAATTCTCTGTTTATCCTCTCTGCGGTTTTGTTTAAACATGTTATTATCCATTTATCTTCGGGTTTCAGATCTTCCGTGAGGGGAAAGCTTCCGAGTAGGGACTCATCCATGTTCATAAGTATGTACCTTGAGGCGTTCCATATCTTATTTGCAAAATGTTTTACACTTTCAAATCTTTTCTCTGAAAGCTTTATATCCCTTCCCTGTATGGCAAGAAGGGAAAGAGTGAATCTTAAGGAATCCGCTCCGTATTTATCAATAATGTCCAAGGGATCTATAACATTACCCTTTGTTTTTGACATCTTTTGACCGAACTCATCCCTTACAAGTGCGTGTACATATACATCCTTGAAGGGTATGTTTTTCATAAAATAGAGGCCCATCATTATCATCCTTGCTACCCAGAAGAAGATAATGTCAAATCCCGTAACAAGAAGATCGGTTGGGTAGAATTTACGAAGATCTTCTGTATCAGAGGGCCATCCGAATACGCCGAAGGGCCAGAGGGCGGATGAGAACCATGTATCAAGAACATCCTTTTCCTGTTTAAGATTTTCTGATCCGCATTTTACACATCTAAGTACAAATCTTAAGTCATCACCTTCCCTTTTTATATGTTTTAACTCCTCTATATTTTCAAACTCGCTTATCGGTATGTTCTTTTTGAACACCTTTTTACTGTAGAAATCCAATACTGTCATATCTTTGTTAATGAGGGTGGGTTTCTTAAGCGCTTCTATCAATTCTTCTTTTTTAAACTTTGGTTCAAGCTTTCCATCCGCTATCAGGTTGAATATAATCTTTTCCCTTGTGTCTTCAAAGTCATCATCACAGAAGGTGTTTATGTTATTACAATCCTTACAGTACCAAACTGGTATTCTGTGACCCCACCATATCTGTCTTGATATGCACCAGTCTTTGAGATTGTACATCCAGTCAAGATAAACCTTTTTCCACTGCTCTGGTATAAATCTTATCTTTCCTTCCTCAACCACTTTTATGGCATTTTCCCTTATTCTCTCATCGGTTACCTTTACGAACCATTGTTCTAAAAGGAGGGGTTCAACCGTTGTTTTACATCTATAACATTTACCGACCGCATGCACATGTTCTTCAATCTCTTCTATCAATCCTTCTTGTTTTAAACTCTCAACTATCTTTTTTCGTGCTTCGTACCTTTCAAGTCCTTTGAATATACCCCCGTTTTCGTTTATTACACCCTTTCCGTCCATTATCATAACCGCGGGCAGGTTGTGATCCTTGCCTATGTAAAAGTCATTGGGATCATGGGCGGGTGTTACTTTGACCGCCCCCGTTCCGAATTCAGGCTTTACCCTCTCATCCCCTATGATAGGTATATATTCATCAATCTCTCTGCCATCCAATGTTTTCCTTTTCCATGTCGCCAGAGGCAGTTTTACCCTTTTTCCTATTAGATGTTTGTATCTTTCATCATGAGGATGAACTGCCACCGCGGTATCACCGAGCATTGTTTCGGGCCTTGTTGTGGCAACAACTATGTATCCGCTTCCATCTTCAAGCGGGTATTTTATGTACCAGAGATTTCCTTTTTCCTCTTCGTGTTCTACCTCAAGATCGGAGAGTGCGGTAATATCCTTTGGACACCAGTTTACGATGTATTTATCCTTGTATATAAGACCTTCCTTAAAAAGTTCAACAAAAGCCTTTCTTACCGCTCTTGAAAAGCCTTCATCCATGGTAAATCTTTCCCTGTTCCAATCTACACTTACACCTATCTTTTCCAACTGTTTCTTTATTGAGTCCCTTGTTTCCGGTACCCACTTCCAAATTTCCCTCAAGAAGGCTTCCTTTCCTATATCTATCCTGTTCTTTCCCTCTTGCTGAAGTTTTTTATCAACAACATACTGGGTTGCTATACCCGCATGATCAAAACCGGGTACCCATACGACCGTTTTGTCTTTCATCCTTTGCCATCTGCATACGATATCCTGAAGGGTAACATTAAGTGCATGGCCCATGTGTAAGGATCCAGTTACATTGGGCGGGGGTATAACTACCGAGAACTTTCCTTTTCCTACAGTTTGTGAAAAGATATTCCTTTCAACCCACTCCTTTTCCCATTTCCCTTCTATATACTTAGGGTCGTAATGTTTTGATTCCGCCATCGGAGAGTGTATTTTAC
>WFWF01000135.1 GCA_015491275.1 Aquificales bacterium
GCCCCTATATCAACAACACCCCCTATTATCCTTATCTCACCATCCATATCTACAGAGGGAAGGGCGGGCGCATTGTTATCACCCGCATCAACGCAGGGTGAAGCAGGTTGTATATGAAGATCACCGCCCCCTGCATTAACAAACATAGGATCACTTGTTATATTGCTACCGTGTGTATAGTTATCCGTAACCGTTATAACAAGATCCTCAGAGCTTGCAGTATTAAGATCACTGTTTGCTCCCAGATTATTGTTAAACAACTCAACCGTAGCACCAGTACCGTTATTATCACCGTCCGAATTAATGAACAGATCATCACCATCATTACCTCCCCCGTTTGCCATATTTCCCCATATTATGTTGTTGTATATCCTTGAGGTTATTCCATCAAGCATTGCGAATATATAAACACCTCCGCCGTTCGTAGTAGCTGTGTTGTTGTATAAAGTATTGTTTGTGAGAATTACTGTACTTGTAAAGTTACGCGCTACATATATACCACCACCATTGTATCCAGAATTACCTGCAAATATGTTATTTGAAAGGATTATGGTAGAAGAATAATCTGGAGGTATGTAAACACCCCCTCCATTGCTGGTGGATGATGTGTTATTTTTAAACGTGTTGCCTGTAAGTGTTATTTCCGCGCCCCTTATATAAAGACCACCGCCGTCCGTATTGGCGGAGTTTGTATCAAATGTATTGTCCTGAAGGGTATGAGATGATATACCGCCTCCGGAAATGAAAGCGCCTCCTCCGTTCCAAGAAGAAGAGTTATTGGAAAAGGTATTTCCGTTCAAATTTGTTGAACCGGCACCAGCCGACAGATAGGCTCCTCCACCATTGGAACTTGCGGAGTTGTTAGAGAAAGAGTTACCACCCAGGGTTATCATACCTCTGAAGGTTTCTATATAAACACCTCCACCGTTGTTTCCCTGATTGGATGTAAATTCACAATTTTCAACATTCACATTTGCTAAACCTGTCTTTATAAACAGGGCACCGCCGTTACCCGATACATTACCGCTTGTAAAAATAACATTTTGTATTGTTATATCCGCACCTCCATCTTTGTCTCTATCGTCGTTACTATCATTATTTATGTTCAATATCTGAACCGCATTGTTTCCGTTAAGTACGGGTTTATTGTTCGGATCTTGTGCCAGTATGGTTAGCTTACCGTCCCCGTCTGGCATTGTATAAGTTAAAGTGGAGCTTATGTTGTATGTACCAGGAAGGAGATATATAACCGAGTCTGTACCGTCAGCTTGGGCATTGTTCAAGGCGGTTTGGAAATCACAAGCATCTGCAGATGATGAACAATCCGCAGTGCCTTGAGGAGTAGGCGCTACATAATAGGTTGAGGCAAAGGTAAAGCCAGCACAAGCAAGGATTATGATTATAAATATATATCTGTTTATATACATACTCTCCCCCACTATAAGCTAAACTAATATAAGGATAACTTAATATTAAATATATTTCCTGCTTAAAGTACTAACAATCTTAAGGATCAAATATTCTAACTATGTTATAATAGGTATCCCTTTGGGCGGGAACAAATCCAGCCTCCCTGATTGCATTTATCATCTCTTTCACCCTCGGTATCTTAACCTTAAAATTGGTGGAAGAGATAACATTCTCTTCTATCATAACACTGCCCATATCATTGGCGCCGTAATGAAGCCCTATCTGTCCTATTCTCATTGTCTGAGTAACATGAGAAGTTTGTATATTGTCTATATTGTCAAGGTAAATGCGTGATAGGGCGAGAACCTTAAGGTAATATACACTGCCCGCGGTTTCAACATGATCCATAGCGGTGTTCCCCTTTTGAAAGGTCCACGGTATAAAAGCTGTAAAGCCACCCGTTTCATCCTGTATCCTTCTTATCCTTTCAAGGTGTTCAACGATATGTTCAATCCTTTCCACATGGCCAAACATCATGGTGGCGGTGGTTTTCATACCGAGTGTATGTGCGGTCCTGTGAACCTCTTCCCACTCCTCAACCGTACATTTACCTGGGCTTATCTCATTTCTCACTTCGGGTGAAAGTATCTCCGCTCCTCCCCCGGGTACGGACATAAGTCCCGCACTTTTGAGCCTTTCAAGAACTTCCCTTATACTTAACCCTTCTTTTTTTGCAATAAACACTATCTCCGGAGCGGAGAAGCAGTGTATCTGGATCTGGGGGAAATTCTCTTTTATGGAGGAAATCATCTCTTCATAAAAGGAAAGGGGAAGATCGGGATTTATTCCACCTTGCATTAATAAGGTTGTTCCTCCCCAGCTTACAAGTTCTTCAACCTTCTTAAGTATTTCGCCAATACTCAATATGTATGTATCTTCATCCCCTTTCCTTCTGTAGAATGCACAGAATTTACAACCCGATATACATATATTTGTGTAGTTTACATTCCTGTCTATTACAAAGGTTACTATGTTATCGGGATGCTTCGTTTTTCTTATCTCATTGGCTAAAAACCCGAGAGTATTTAGGTCATTGTTGTTAAACAGGTCTATGGCTTCACCTGGGGATATCCTTTTACTTAGTTTTAACATTATGCTAATAAATTTTATCAGTTACTATGGAGTAAAATATGAGCCCGATTATGGGTAAGGGAATTTCAAGACCGTGGCTTATTTTTATAGTCTTTTATATACTGCTTATATATATCTCTTTACCCTTTGCGAGAACCATTCTCAACCATCTTTACGCTTCCTTAGGAAAGGATATATTAAGTTTGTCCGTGAATATTTTGCTTTTAATCTTTATCCTCTATACCTCGTATAAACTTTTTAAAAAGGGAATTAAGGCAATAATACTTACTGTTACCGTTTTGCTCATAGCCTTCCTATTTGCTTCCGATATGGAAAGACCCGAGGAGAGGATACACTTTATCCAATACGGGCTCTTAGGATTTCTTATGTTTAAGATCTTCAAGGGTTTTTCATTGATCATTTTGGGTGTCTCCGTACTTATACTGTTCCTCACAGGTGCGGTTGATGAGATAATCCAGTATTTTTTACCTAACAGGGTGGGTGACATAAGGGATGTTGCCTTTAATTTTCTCGGAGGGTTATTGGGCTTATGGGTAGGTTATATCTATTTTTACTATCGTTGATGGCTTTCCTATGGGCTGGGGAACTTAAAGTATATTTTTTAGATGTGGGAGAGGGTGAATCTATTTTTATAGAAACTCCCAAAGGTAAAAAGGTGCTTATTGATGCGGGTAATATTATAACGGGATACAGGGTTTATCAATTCTTAAAAAAAGAGGGTGTCGGAGAAATAGATCTGCTTATAGTTACGCACCCCCATCCCGATCACATGGGCGGGGTATTTCTTATCCTGCAAGCTATTAAGGTTAAAAGATGGTGTGATAACGGTCAGCTCATTGATAGGAATGGTAGTGATCTGTACAGATGGTATAAGGAAATTTTCAGAAAGGGTAATTATTGTGTACTTAAGGGCGGAGATATACTCAAAATGGGCGGTGTTGAATTTTATATACTGAACCCTTTTGAACATGAGGGAGACTGGAACACTAATTCCCTTGTTATAAAGATGAGATACAGAAAAACTTCCTTCCTTTTCACCAGTGATGCCAACATAAGAACGGAAAATAAGCTTATAGAAAGGTACGGGAAGAATTTAAAATCGGATGTTTTAAAAGTAGGTCATCACGGCGCTTCCGATTCTACATCCGAAGAGTTTTTAAAGATGGTTAAACCGTCCTATGCTGTTATATCAATTAATGATAATAATATAAGAGGATATCCTTCCGAAAAGACACTTAAACTTTTAGAAGATATGAATATAAAAACCTATATAACCTATAGGGACGGAACTGTTCTATTTGTTTCCGACGGAGAAAGGGTGGAAGTATTTAGAAGGTTGTATAATTTTTAATCATAGGAGGTGGAGATTGAAGGAAGATAAAAGGCTGTTATATGAAAGTAAAAGGGATGAAAGGGAATATCTATACTCAGATGACGAGATAGATCTTTATGAGATACTGCTTATATTGAAAAAACATATCAAATTAATAGGTTTCGTTGTGCTTCTTGCTACAGCCCTTTCCATTGCTTATGTTCTTTTTGCAACTCCCACCTACAAATCAAGTTTTATAGTAAGAATGCCATCCGTAGGGGGTGATAAATATATATTTTCGGTGGAAGAAGCTAAAACTAACATAGACAACTTGAACACATTTTTGGAGCAAAAAAGATATGAGGAACTTGCAGGATTGCTTAGCTTACATCTATCAGATGTGAAGCTTGTCAAAAGTATAAACCCTTCAGTAAAGAGGGGAAAAGAACACTTCCTTGAGGTATCTCTGATAGTTTACAATCCCGGCATTATAGAGAAATTCAAAAATGCAATAGTCAGTTACCTTAACAACAACCCCTTTGTACAGGAAAAAATAAATATGGAAAGGATGAAGCTTTTCAATCTTAAAAGGGAGATAGAAGCGAAGATAAAAAGCATGGACAGTATGAGGAGAGTACTTGAGAAAAATTTAAAGGAGGGAAAGGTAAAGGATTACGGATTCAATCCTCTTGAGATGGAGAAGGTAATAATGGATCTGAAGATGAGATTGGAAGATACAAAGACAAGGCTTGCAACACTTAAGGGCTTTGAGGTTGCGGTTGATCCTGTTATACCTACGAAGCCTCACAGTCCTAAAGCTTTTCTTATAATAGGTGTTTCATTTATATCCTCTCTTTTCTTAGGTATGTTTCTTGCTTTGTTTGTTGAGTGGTATCAGAACGCGAAAAGGAGACACAAGGAAGTATTTTCCGAGTGATATAAGTCATACATTAAACTCCGAACAAAGAGTATCTTAAGAGTGCAAAATAAAAGGAGGTTTTGATATGGTTTTTAAAGTTACGGAAAAAGCTGTTGAGGAAATTAAAAGGATAGCACAAGAAAACAATATTGATAACGCCATTCTGAGGATAAGGGTTGTACCTGGCGGGTGTTCGGGATTTCAGTATGCCATGGGATTTGATGATACTGTAGAAGAAACGGACAATGTTTTTGAATACGACAATATAAAGGTGGTTATAGATCAGTTCTCCATGCCTTATGTTAACGGCGCGGAGCTTGACTTCGTTGTTGATTTCATGGGCGGAGGATTCACCATAAGAAATCCCAATGTTACCGGTTCATGCGGATGCGGTAATTCGTTCTCTTGTTAAATAGAATTTCTACAAAAGGCGGATCAACAGAATCTACCCTTATAAAAGGGCTGAATGGAACATAAACCTCCACTTCAGCCCTTTTGTCTCCCTCTTTTATTTTTTCCGCATCCACAAATGCCCTTACTTCCGAAATTACACCTGCTTTATTCAATCTTTCTATCAGGTTCAATTTTATTTTCACCTTTGAAGGTCTAACAACATAGGTGTAATCTCCTTTCATATTCACCACTTTCACTTCCCTCTCTATGGTGATATCGGTCCTGTTTCCCAAATTCACTATTGCCCACAATATTACTGCTATAAAAAGGGATATTATCTTATACTTCCAATCTTTATAAAAGATATATTCAATCC
>WFWF01000136.1 GCA_015491275.1 Aquificales bacterium
AATTCAGGAAGAAGGCATCCGTTTATTTCCCGTTAATGGATGAAGCTATAAAAGAAGGGGCAAAGATATTGTTTTTACCCGAATACGCCTTTCCCTTTTTATTTTCTCAGGGCTATGATGAAATGTTTCTTAAATTAATGGAAATGTCTGAGAAAGTTCCCTTAGTAGTGGGCCTTGTTGATATTCATTACACTGAGGAAGGTATTGAACCCCGAACATCCGCCTACCTTATATATAAGGGTAGGGAAATTGACAGATACGACAAGATAAGACTTTTACCATTTGGGGAGTACTTACCCTTTCCTTTCGGTTTTGCCAAGGAGATATTTAGGGTTATAAGCGGACCCGATTATGTTCCCGGCAAGGATTATACGCCTCTTGAAATGGGTAAATTAAAAATAGCTACCTTTATATGTTTTGAGGTTGGATATGTTGATTTAGTTAAAAGGATAGCAGGTGAGGGTAATCTTATAGCGGTACTTACCAATGATGGATGGTTTGACAATTCCGTAGGGGTTTATCAGCATTTAAACATAGCAAGGGCGAGGGCTGTGGAAAACGGGAAATTTCTTGTGTGGGTGAACAATACAGGACCCTCAGCTGTGATAAATCCTCGTGGAAAAATCGTCGCTGTAATTGACTACGGTTTAAGGGATATACTTGTTACGGATGTTGCTCTTCTCAGGTAAATACCCTACCGCATTCCTCAACATTTTCTACTTCTTTTATTGCGGATATGATGCTGTTAAGATGATCTTTATCCCTTACATCAATTATGAAGTCCATAAGGGCTATTCCTGTGGTTAAACTTTTTGCTTTAGCTTCCCTTATGTTTGCTCCCTTTTCTGAAATAACAGATGTTATCTCCGAAAGTATTCCCATCCTGTCCTTTGCCAGAACCTTCAAACGGGCTTTAAATTTACCCTTTGCGTTCCAAGAGACCTCAAGAACCTTTTCAGGGAATTTTGTTTTTATATATTTAAGGTTGGGGCATTCTTCGTGATGTATTACAACTCCCTTCAGTCTTGTTAACACACCGTAAACCTTGTCTCCCGCCACTGGCTTGCAACAGTCCGCTACCGAGTACATTACATTTTTCAGATCTTCTATTGAAAGTGAACCTTCCGGTTTTTCTTCTTTTACCTTTTTCTCTGAAGGTGACAGCAAATTTATTATCTGTTTTATAGAAAGTTTACCCTTTGCTATGTTTATCAATATGTCTTCTTCAGAAACATATCTTGTTTTTTCTTTAATCATCTCAATAATGTTTTCAACCGGCATATTAAACCTTTCTTTCAATTTTTCAAGAAGTTTAACCCCCTGCGATCTGTACTTTTCCTTCTTTTCTTGATTCAGAGCCTGTTTTATTTTGTTTTTTGCCTTTGAAGTTACAACAAAGGAAAGCCACTGGGGGTTCGGCTTTTTATGAGGATGTGTAAGTATTTCTACCTGATCTCCCTGCTGAAGCCTGTAGTTAAGGGGAACTATCCTTCCGTTTACCTTTGCCCCAGCACAGTGATTGCCTATATCCGTATGTATATGATAAGCGAAGTCAACCGGTGTAGCTCCCGCAGGTAGAACTACTATATCACCCGCGGGGGTAAAGACGAAGACCTCTTCAAAAAATAAATTTTCCTTTATACTGTTTATAACATCCGCTGTGTTTTTGCTTCCCTTAATGTTTTCAATTATCTCTTGAAGCCATGAAAAATTTTCCTTTATTTTGGGTTTTTTCCCTTCTTTGTAAGCCCAGTGGGCAGCTATACCTTTTTCCGCCCTTTCATGCATTTCGTGGGTTCTTATCTGAATTTCTACCATTCTTCCTTTTGGCCCTATAACAGTTGTATGCAGTGACTGGTAAAGATTGGGTTTAGGAAGGGATATGTAATCGTCAAACTTTCCTGGGACGGGTTTGAAGATGTTGTGTACTATTCCCAGAACTATATAGCAGTCCCTTACCTCGTTTACTATTATCCTTACCCCGAGTATGTCGTGAACATCCTCAAGCTTTATTCCTTTCCTTATCGTTTTCTGCCATATACTGTAAAGATGTTTTGATCTGTATTTTATATCCGCCTTTATACCCGTTCTGTCAAGCTCCTTCTTTATGGGCGGAATTATATACTTCTTTATATATGTTTCAAGGGATTCACGGGATCTGGCTACAAATTTTCTGACCTTTTCATACTCCGCAGGAAACAGGTACATGAAACATAAATCTTCAAGTTCGGTTTTTATATCCCACATTCCGAGGCGGTGGGCAATGGGTGCATATATTGACATGGTTTCCTTTGCTATCCTTATTATCTTCTCTTTGGGCAGAAAGTGTAATGTTCTCATGTTGTGGAGCCTGTCCGCGAGTTTTACTATTATTACCCTAATATCCTTGGACATGGCTATCAGCATCTTTCTATAGTTTTCAACTTCAGGATCCGCTATATTTTTCGGTTTTATCTTACTTATCTTACTGACGCCGTTTACTATATCCGCCACCTGTTTACCGAACATGCTCTCAATCTCTTCGTAAGTTGTATCCGTGTCTTCCAAAGTGTCATGGAGAAGGCCCGCAACAACCGTTTCTGGATCCATGTTCATGTCAACAAGAATTTTTGCCACCTCTATGGGATGGTTAACATAGGGTTCACCGGACTTTCTTTTTTGATGCTTATGTTTTTCATATATGAACTCTATGGCTTTTAGTATTGTCTCTCTTTTATCAGGGAACGCATTCAGTATGTCAGCGTAATTCCTTACATCTTTGTTGTTTAAAAGCATTGTAAAATAAATATAGCTCCTTGGGATAAGACAAACCACCGCAATGCGTGGTATTTGGATGGGGAACTTTTATAGATCCGGGGTACCCAAATACCGCCTGCTGGGGATATGGGTACTCCTTCATAGGCGGGATAGAAATACCCCAGCCCAGACTTCAAGGGGAGTCTGGATAAAAGGGGAACATGTTCTTTCGTAAATTGTTGAATTTCTTCTCAAGCAGTATAGGTATTGATCTCGGGACCGCAACAACGGTAGTTTATGTTCCTGCGAAGGGAATAGTGGTCTATGAGCCTTCAATAGTTGCCATTGATGTAAGGACAAGGAAAGTTCTTGCTGTGGGTCAAGAAGCTAAGGAAATGGTAGGTAAAACCCCTGAAAATATACAGGCTATCAGACCCTTGAGGGACGGAGCAATAACGGATTTTGAAGTAACCCAAGTTATGCTTTCCTATTTTATAAAGAGATCACTTGGTAACACACTTTTCAGACCGAGACCCCTCGTTATTATAGGTGTACCTTCTGGAATAACACCAGTTGAAAAGAGAGCGGTAATAGATGCAGCGAAAAATGCGGGTGCAAGGGAAGTTTATCTTATAGCTGAGCCTATGGCTGCGGCAATAGGGGCGGATCTTCCCATAGATGAGCCTGTAGGTAATATGATAGTTGACATAGGCGGTGGTACGACAGAGATAGCTGTTATATCCCTTGCGGGTATAGTTGTTGCAAATTCTTTGAGGATAGCGGGGGATGAAATGAATGAAGCTATAATACAGTACATAAAGAAAAACTTTCACATGCTTATAGGTGAGCAAACAGCGGAAAGGATAAAGATAGATCTCGGCAGTGCGACCATAGAGGAGGAGGAGAGGAGGATGGAGATAAGGGGAAGGGATATGACCGGTCTCCCTAAGACGGTTGAGATTAC
The DNA here is from genome assembly GCA_015491275.1 of Aquificales bacterium. Lineage (GTDB taxonomy): Bacteria > Aquificota > Aquificia > Aquificales > Aquificaceae > WFWF01. The sequence continues at coordinate 3,701 of WFWF01000136.1, forward strand.
TAACAGACAAACAACGGAAGCTCTTGAAGATATTGTCAATTCCATAATTAATGCTATAAAAGCTGCACTGGAGAAAACACCCCCGGAGCTTGCGGCGGATATAGCGGATACGGGTATAACCCTTGCGGGAGGCGGTTCCCTGCTTAGGAATCTTGATAAGAGAATAACCATGGAAACGGGTATAAAGGCAAGGTATTGTGATGATCCTATTCTTGCCGTTGCAAAAGGAGTAGGAAGGGTGCTTGATAACATAGAGCTTATTCGCAGAGTTTCAATGGAATGAAAAGGAGACTTATACATGTTCAAGCTATTGCTTTTGTCGTAATCGGATTGACCATATTTTTTTCCGGTGTTTCAACAAGTCCTTTTATTGAACCTATAATAAGAGTTTTCAATAATCTCATCTATCCTATTATGAGCGCCAAAAATGCGCTGGTTCACAAAATAGAGGATACCTTGGATACATATGTGTTTCTGGTAAATGTTCAGAAGGAGAACAGACAACTTAAGGAAAAAATACAGGAGCTTTACCTTTACGAAGCCCTTTACAGGGAGTGTAGCCTGACCGTTGATAAGTTGGGAAAGGATCTTAAGACAGACTATTCATTGAGAAGGTATAAAACCCTTAAGGCTTCAATAATAGGATACGATCCTACCGGTAGAGACAACTATGTTGTTATAAATAAGGGTAAACAGGACGGAGTAAAGGAAGGGTATATAGCGGTTAGCGGTGATGTATTACTTGGTATTGTGGGTAAGGTATTCCAAAATACGAGCAAGGTTTATACGGTTTTCAACCCCAAGCTTAAGCTTTCGGTGGTCGTAAGTAAAACGGGAAAAAAATATATCTACGAGGGGGGATGGCCCCTCGGAAGGCTACTTCATGTAAATATAGGGGATGAAGTGGAAAAGGATTTTGAAGTAAGATTGAGGGATGTCAGGCGAAGGCTTCCCGCCTTTAAAGTAGGTAGGGTTGAAAGGGTTAATATAGGAGAAGATCCATTCTTCAAAAGTGTTTATATTAAGCCTTATGTTGATGTAAGGAAGGTAGAATTTACATTGCTTATAAAAAGGAGTTTGTGAATGTTTTATCTTCTGCTTTTCCTTACAGCGCTTATTCAAAATCTCCTATTTATAAGCACAAAATCCTTTGTAATATTCTCTCCCAATATAGTTCTGGCTTTTTTATATTATCATAGCCTAAAGGAAACAAGAAACCTTGTATTGAAGGGAGCGGTCGGGGGCTTATTTCTTGACCTTATGTTTGATACCCTAGGCTTAAACATAGCGATAAAATCCTTTATATGCTATCTGATATGGATGATAAGGGAGAAGGTGGTATATGTTCACGGGTTTTACTCCCATCTTCTTTTCTTCTTTCTATTATCCTTTATTGATCTTCTTTTGAGGTACGGGCTAATAAGATTCGGTTATGCTATAAAGTTTGATGTCGTGGTCGTACTGATATCAATGGTTATAGAACTCGGTGTCTTCTCCCTGTTATATGCTATTCATAAACGGTCATGACAAGAAGAAGGTTTCTATCGCTCTTTTTCTTACTGTGTGTCACTTTTTTAATAATTATAGGCAGGCTCATATATCTGCAGATATTTAAAAGGGATTACTATAAGGAACTTTCAAGAAAGAATTATTTAAGGTTAAAAAGATTATATGCTCCGAGGGGAGACATACTTGACAGAAACGGTGAAAAAATGGCTTACGATGTTCCCAGATACAGTTTGTTTATTGATCCAGAAAAGGTAAAGGACGGGGAGGAATTGGAAAGGATATCAAAGTATATAAAGGTTCTTTTTAAAGTTGATATTAATGAGATGATAAAGAAGGATAACCTGAATCCTCTTGAGCCCCTTAAGATAAAGGATAATCTTACACAGGAAGAACTTGAACGATTCTACAATAACAGTTTTAAACTTCCCGGTGTATTTGTAAATACCATTCCTCACAGAGAGTACCCATACAAAGAAACCATGGCTCATGTGGTAGGTTATGTGGGATTACCGGACAGCAAGGATTTTAAGAGGTACGGAGACAAAATAGGACCAAACAGTCTTGTCGGTAAATACGGTATAGAAAGGGCAATGGATGATATTCTCCTCGGTGAAATAGGCGGGGAGGAGATTATAGTTAATGCCATAGGAAAACCGGTTAAGCTCAATAGGAGAAAAAACCCCGTAAAGGGAAACACCATAGTGCTCACCATTGATATAAGGGTTCAACAGATAATAAGGGATGTGCTTGAAGAATCCGGATACAGGGCAGGGGCTGCTATTGTTCTTAAGGCAAAGACGGGAGAGGTGTTGGGCATGTACAGTATGCCTTCTTTTGATCCCAATAAGGTTTACAAGAACTGGAAGAAACTTGTAAGGAGTAAGTTAAAGCCTTTCTTCAACAGGGTAACTATGGCTAAGTACCCGCCCGCTTCCGTTGTAAAGGTACCTTTGGCGTTTGCATTTCTTGACAGCAAGATTGCACGATATTCTGAGGTTGTTAAATGTACAGGTAGATACAGAATAGGTAACAGGGTGTTTTACTGCTGGCAAAGGGCAGGTCATGGTGGTGAGGATATAGTAGGAGCTATAAGGGATTCATGCGATGTCTATTTTTATCAAAAAGGATATAAACTTGGTCCAAGGAAAATGACCTATTATCTCAGGCGTTTTTGTTACGGTGAAGATATACCCTTTGAATTAAAGATAAACAAGGGTCTTGTCCCGACGCCTTCATGGAAGCTTAAGAAGAGGGGTGAGCTGTGGTATGACGGTGATACTCTGAACTTAAGTATAGGTCAGGGATTTATGTTATCAACTTTGATGGAGCAGACCCTTATGATGATGGGCATAGCTAACAACGGTGTTATATACAAGCCCACCCTTATAAGGGAGATAAGGGATAATAAGAACATGGTTATATGGAAAAATAAAAGAAAGGTGTTCAGGGCTATAAAAGGAAGGTTGGAGTACTTTGCTATTATAAAGAGGTCTTTAAGGGAAGTCGTAAGGAGAGGTACGGGAAGTGCAGCATTTTCCAAAATTGTTGATATAGCTGGTAAGACGGGTACAGCTCAAGTAGCAGCTATAAGAACAAGAGGAAGGAAAAAGGTACCGTGGAGACTGAGGGATCATGCATGGTTTGTGGGTTTTGCCCCTTACAGGGATCCTTTATTTATAGTAGGGGTGGTTATAGAACACGGAGGTTCGGGTGGTACCGCTGCAGCACCTATAGCCCGGAAGATTTTAGAGCGTATTTACATAACTGGCATTAAATCAGAAATTTGAGTGACAACAATCATACATAAATTTTTATAATACTCTATCCTTAACTTAACAACTAATACAGCGGAGGATCGGATGGACGGTCAAATTCCTATGCAGGAAACGGTATTTGCTAAAAGGTCTGTGCCAGGTGTTAAGCGTATTCTTCTTGTGGGAAGCGGTAAGGGTGGTGTGGGTAAATCCACCGTTTCCGCCAATATAGCGCTTGCACTCAGCAAACTTAACAGTAAAGTGGGTTTACTTGATGCGGATATATACGGTCCGAGCATCCCTAAGATAATGGGTGTGGAAGGGAGCAGGCTTCAGGTATCGGAGAAAAATAAAATAATACCTATTAAAAAATATGGTGTAAGTCTTGTTTCTATGGGCTTCCTTCTGCCTTCCGAAGATGTGCCTGTTATATGGCGTGGTCCCATGCTTATGAAGGCGTTAACTCAAATGCTTTTTGATGTTGATTGGAATGAACTTGATTATCTTGTTATAGATTTACCGCCGGGTACCGGAGATGTACAGCTCACCTTAGCGCAAACGATAAAAATAAATGGTGCAATTGTGGTAACAACACCTCAGGATGTTGCGCTGGCGGATGTCAGAAAGGCTACCGCCATGTTTCAAAAGGTTGATATACCCGTTTTGGGTGTAATAGAAAACATGGCTTACTTTATATGTCCAGACAGCGGTAAAAAGTACTATATATTCGGTAAAGGGAAAACTTCCGAGTTCGCATCCGCATACGGCATCAAGGTATTGGGTTCCATACCCCTTGATCCGGAAGTTGCGGAACTTTCTGATAAAGGTAAGCCCGTTGTTATTGAAAAGCCAGATTCTGAGGTTGCGAAGGCTTTTATAGCCATAGGTAAAATCATTAAAGAACTTGTAGAAAAGGAGGAGTAAACATGTTTTTAGAAAAAAAGGGAAAAAGGATAGTTTATATGGATCATATTGCAACAACGCCCGTGGCTGAGGAAGTACTTGAGGCAATGCTACCTTATTTCAGGAAGGACTTCGGAAACCCCACATCCCTTCACAGCTTCGGTCAGAAGGCAAAGAAGGCGATAAATGAGGCACGCGAAAAGATAAATGCCCTTATAAACGGAAACTCCCCGGAAGAGATACTCTTTACATCAGGGGCAATAGAGGCAAACAATATAGCTATTAAAGGTATTGCAAAGGCTTATGAAAGGAAAGGGAAACACATTATAACTACCAAAATAGAACACCACTCAATACTTCACTCGTGTAAATCCATGGAAAAGGAAGGATGGGAGGTAACCTATTTGAATGTTGATAAATACGGATTCGTGAATAAGGATCAGCTGAGGGATTCTATAAGGGAGGATACGGTTCTCGTGTCCATAGGTCACTCAAACAGGGAGATAGGTACTATTCAGGATATTAAAGAACTGGTAAAAATAGTTAAGGAAAAAAATCCAAAAATAATATTTCACACTGATGCTGCTCCCACAATAGGTCATTATTACTTTGATGTACAGGATCTGGGTGTTGATGCGGTATCTTTCACAGCCCATCTTATGTACGGTCCTAAAGGTGTAGGGGCTTTGTGGACTAAGAAAGGTGTTAGGATAAAACCCTTTATAGAAGGTGGAACACAGGAGAGGGGTATAAGGGCAGGTACGGAAAATGTCCCTGGTATAGTCGGTTTCGGTGTTGCAGCTGAGCTTACAATGAGGGAACTTGCGGACAGGGTGGAAAGGCTTTCAAGATACAGAAATATGATGAGATCCGCCTTTGAGTCTGAGATTGATATGATTGATTTTACGGGTCATCCGGAGAAAAGGCTTCCCCATCACCTTTCCATGATAGTACATCTTATAGAAGGAGAGGCTATGCTTCTGAGACTGGATCTTATGGGTATAGAAACCGCATCGGGATCCGCATGTGTATCCCTTGCCCTTAAACAGTCCCATGTTCTTTCCGCAATAGGTATTCCAAAGGAGGTTTCCAACGGTTCAATAGTATTCAGCTTGGGAAGGGAAACCACAGAAGAGGATGTGAAATATGTTATAGAAGAATTCCCCAAAGTTATTAAATGGCTCAGGGAGGTTTCACCCTTTACAGCTGAGAATTGGGAGAAGTATGTTAAGGGCGGAAAATAATACAGCAGAAAGGTATAAGGGTGTTGGGAGTTCCAAAGCTGTATTCTGAAAGGTTTTTACCAGTAATGGGATGTTTTAGCTTAGGGTCTATTTCAATTAGCGGGTACAGAAAAAAATCCCTTTCAACGAGAAAGGGATGGGGTACTTTTAAGTGCGGAAGGTCAACAACACTATCCTCATAAAGGAGTATGTCTATGTCTATTTCACGCGGACCCCATCTGAACCTGTCTATCCTTCCTACCTTTTTTTCAACTTGTTTAACAATATTGAGAAGTTCTTTTGGAAGTATGGTGGTTTCTCCTTTAATAACGCAGTTAAGGAATGACGGTTGGTCTTCAACACCCCAAGGTTCACTCTCATACACGGTGGAAACCTTGAGAATCTTTATGTACCTTCTAAGCTCTTCTATGGCTTTAAGTATAAAAAGTGTACGGTCTTCTATGTTGCTTCCCAGAGCTAAGAATACGGTTTTCATTTACAATCATTTTATGTCAATTGAAGGGGTATAGGATATGGTGTTCAAACCCTTGAGAATAGGAAAAGTAGAAGTTCCCATACCCATCATACAGGGCGGTATGGGTGTTGGTTTATCATGGGAGCAGTTGGCGGGGCATGTTGCAAAGGAAGGGGCAATAGGGGTTGTTTCCGCTGTAGGTACGGGTTACAGACATCCAAACCTTGTTAAAAGGGATCGTTTTGGTAGGCCCATAGGTTCTGTAAATGTTCACAGTAAGGAAGCTCTTACGAGAATTATAAGGGATGCAAAGGATATATCGGAAGGTAACGGAGCCATAGGGGTTAACATACTTGCAGCCATAACCGATTACGGTCGTGTTGCGAGGGATGCGGCGGAAGCGGGTGCTGATATTATAATATCCGGAGCAGGTCTTCCATTAAAACTGCCCGAGTATGTTGATGGTTACGATGTTGCCCTTGTCCCCATAGTATCTTCCGCGAGGGCTGTAAATCTAATATGTAAAACTTGGAAGAGAAGATACGATAGGTTACCCGATGCAATAATTCTGGAAGGACCCCTTTCCGGGGGACATCAGGGTTTCAAATATGAGCAGTGCTTTATGGAGGAGTATCAACTTGAAAATCTGTTCTATGAAGTACTTAGGGAAGTCAAGAAGTGGGGTGACATACCACTTATAGTGGCGGGGGGTGTATGGTCTTATGAGGATATAAAGTATTTCCTTGATAGAGGGGCGGACGGTGTACAGATGGCTACCAGATTTATAACAACCTATGAGTGTGATGCCCCTCTTATCTATAAGGAGCTTCTTCTCAAAACAAGGAAGGAGGATATTGTTCTTCTGAAATCACCCGTCGGTTACCCCTTGAGGGTCATAAGGACACCGTTTATAGAAAGGCTTTTGAACGGAATTAACGGTTGGAACGGTTGTGTTTCCAATTGTGTTGTGCCCTGCAATAAGGGAGAGGAGGCAAAAAAGGTGGGTTTTTGTATAGCGGACAGATTAGGGTATGCGTGGCTCGGTGATTATGAGGAAGGTATATTTATAAGCGGTGCAAACGGCTACAGACTTCATAAGCAAGGAATGATAAGTGTTAAAAGATTGATCAATATACTTACTGGTAAAGAGGAAGATCCTACCTTGAAATAAAACAAATGATAAACTCTTAACTTATGAAGGTGGGAATATTCGGCTACGGAAATATGGGTAGTTCACTTGCTTTGTGTATAGGTAGAACCATAGGTAGGGAGAATACAATCGTTTATGACATTGACGAAAGTAAGAGAAACAAGGCGGTTGAAGACGGATTTGGCAGTGCCATAGATCCTTATTTCCTTTGTGATGTTTCGGATATAATCTTGATAGCAGTAAAGCCGAAGGATGTTGAGAGTCTCCTCAGTGATATATCCGAAAAGATAAGGGAAAAGCTAATAGTAAGTATAGTAGCTGGGTTTAGTATTGAAAGGATAGTTTCCTTAACTGGAGGGGAAAAGATTATAAGGGTTATGCCTAATGTAAATGTCTCCGTAGGTAAGGGTACCATAGCTTACACCTGCGGTGGGGGTGTAAGTAAGGAGGATGAGGAGAATTTTTTAAAAGTGTTTTCTGGATGCGGTGATATCTTCAAAATAAAGGAAGATTTGATGAACTCCTTTACAGCCCTGTGCGGTAGCGGTCCCGCCTTTGTTTCCCAGTTTGTAAGGGCTTTGACCTTGGCAGGCATAAGGGAAGGTTTTGATCGTCAAACATCCCTAAAGCTTGTCTTAAGCCTTGTTGAGGGTACTGTTACCCTTATGAAGGAGAAGGATGTGGATCCGGATGATATTGTTTATATGGTTTCATCTCCTGCGGGTACGACTATAGAGGGTGTAAGGTACATGGAGGAGAAGGGATTTGGGGGTATTGTTATAAATACTGTTAGGGAGGCGAGAAAAAGGGCGGAAAATATCGGATGAATTTTTGTCTGCGTTTACCCTACGGAGAGGTAAGGGTTATATATAAAAGGGAATTACCTAATAATCTTATATTACCGAAACAAATACACTCCGATAAGGTATATGCGGTTGATTACAATGACATCAGAGAAGTTGAGGCGGATGCACTTATAACCGAAAGAAGGGGTATTTATATAGGGGTTAAGACAGCGGATTGTCTTGCAATTGCACTTTTATGCGAGAATAAAGCAGGTATAATACATGCGGGCTGGAGGGGTTTGCTTAAAGGTATTATAGAAGAAACCGCTTTATATTTTAATAATCCAAGTGGCACTTATGTTTTCCTTTCTCCATCCGCTGGTGTTTGTTGTTATGAGGTGGGCGATGAATTTAAAAAATACTTTTCTTCAAGTATTGAAGAAAGGGGAAAGATATTCCTGGATCTTAAAAGGGAAGCACGGTTTAGGCTTGAGGAACTTGGCTTTAAGAGAATTATTGATTTTAACCTGTGTACCATATGCACCGATAGACTTCCTTCCTTTAGAAGGGAAGGTACCAAGGAAAGAATGTTTACAATAGCAAGGCTGGGGTAAAATGTTAGGTGGAGGCAGGAATGGAACAGGAAAGGCATACTGAAAAGTCCCGCGTGGTGGAAGAAGGTATATGGGTTGCGGGAGAAGCATTAAAGAAGGCACCGGATTTAAAGGGAGTACCTACTGGTGTGGAAGGACTTGATGAGCTTTTTTATAAAGCGGAAATAAAAGAAGGAAAGGTTGTAAAGAAACCTTTGGGGGGCATTCCCGCCTATGCGGTTGTAAATCTAACGGGTGTATCTGATACAGGTAAATCCCTTATGGTTGAGCAATACACAATAAAGCAGGCAAGCAGGGGAGAGGCTGTAGCTTTTATAACTGTGGAAAGTCCTGCTCCCTTTGTTACCATGAGCCTTAAGGAAAGGGCGACCGCCATGGGTGTGGACTTTTCCGAGATAGAGGATAAGATAATTCTCATAGATGCGGCGAGCCATACCTCGCTCAGGGAAAACCTTCCCAATCTGTTTGCAACCCTTGCCTATGCAATAAAGAATTATAAAGTGAGACATACGGTAATAGACTCAGTAACAGGACTTTATGAAGCGAAGGAGATGATGGCGAGGACTATTGTCAGACAGCTGTTTAACTTTATGAAGAAGTGGTATCAAACCGCCATATTCGTTTCACAGAAGAGGAGCGGTCATGAGGAATTGACAGCGGAGGCTGCGGGCGGTTATGCGGTAAGTCACATAGTAGATTGTTCCATGGTGCTTGCCAAGGAGCTTATAACATCAAGGATAACTGCCAATTTATATAAAAAAGAGATAGGGGAAATAGTCAGATTATTTAGAATAGATGGATGTAGAATGTGCGGTCATGATACGAGGACCCATTTTATGGAGATAACGGAGACAGGACTTGTTAAAATAGGTAAACCTATAGGACAATGAGGGCAATAATATCCGTTTATTATAAAGAGGGTGTTGAAAAGATAGGGAAAGTTCTGGCGGATTTAGGCTATGAGATAGTTTCAAGCGGAGGTACTTATGATTACCTTACTTCTAAAGGTATTCCCGTGGTTAGGGTAAGTGATATTACCGATTTTCCGGAGATATTGGACGGAAGGGTTAAGACACTCCATCCCGTTATCCACGGAGGTATCCTTGCGCGGGAGAATGATATACCTTCAATAAGGGGTATGAACATAGAACCGATTGACTTTGTAATTGTTAACCTTTATCCCTTTGAGGAGAAGATGAAAGAAGATTTACCGGAGGAGGAACTTATTGAGTTTATAGATATAGGAGGTCCCGCTCTTATAAGAGCGTCAGCCAAAAACTTCCACAGGGTTACAGTCGTAACGGATCCTGCGGATTACGAATGGG
>WFWF01000137.1 GCA_015491275.1 Aquificales bacterium
ATTGGGGGATGAAAGAAGCCTTTTAATGGCATCCTCTACATCTATATCTGTTTCTGCAAATTCTTCTCTTTCAATAACTTCAATATAGGCGGGTTTTTTCTCGGGCCTGTCATAAACGGGAGCCTTATTAACTATAAGATCTACAGGAATATCGGCAACCTTCTCACCCTTAAAGAGGGCTGTGAACATACCGTCACTTTTAACCCTTCCTACAATGCCGTAGTCAAGATGATGAACTTCCGCTATCTTTACCATATCTTCAATCTTTTCCTCTTCAATCACTATAAGCATCCTTTCTTGACTTTCCGAAAGGAGTATCTCATAAGGTGTCATACCTTCTTCCCTCAAGGGTACCTTGTCCAGATAAATCTCAACACCCATACCTGATTTGCTTGCAAGCTCTGCAGATGCTCCACCCAACCCGCCCGCTCCCAGGTCCTGTATTCCCACGGGTATGTTTTTCTCAATTGCTTCAAGTACCGCCTCTATAAGCTTTTTACCGAAGAAGGGATCTCCTATCTGAACATTTGATCTTTTTTCTTCTTCATCCTCTCCGAATTCCGCTGAAGCCATCACCGCCCCGTGGATACCGTCCCTGCCTGTAGAAGAACCTATCAAAAATAAAAGTTGACCTTCCCTTGTAGCCCTTGATCTGTACATCCTGCCCGCGGGCATTATACCGAGACAAAAGGCGTTTACTAATGGATTAGTTCTGTAACATTCCTCAAAGATTGTTTCACCCCCCACGGTAGGTACACCTACGGAGTTTCCGTAAAAACTTATTCCGCTAACCACACCCTTTAGTATCCTTTTGGTTTCTTCATCCACGGGGAAACCAAACCTTAATGAGTCCATAAGTGCTATCGGTCTTGCACCCATGGAAAGTATGTCCCTTATTATTCCCCCCACTCCCGTAGCAGCACCGTGGAAAGGTTCTATGTAAGAAGGATGGTTGTGGCTTTCAATTTTAAATGCTATCCATACATTGTCATCCAGCTTTATTACACCCGCATTTTCTCCCGGACCTTGAATAACCCTTTCACCCTTCGTGGGAAACAGTTTAAGTACATTTCTTGAAGATTTGTAAGAGCAATGTTCAGACCACAGGGCTCCGAGAAGTCCTAATTCAACCTCGTTTGGTTCTCTTCCGAGATTTTTTATTATTGTTTCATACTCTTCCTTGGTCAGACCGTGTCGCTCCCACACATCTACCATGGTTTCAATATTATATATTGCATATAAAAGACCAATATAGGATAATGGTATGGTCAAATGAAAATAGCTGTTGTTAAAACGGACAGGTAAGAGTGGGTAAGGGTACATATAGACTCTCTATTCGGTCTTTTGAAGGATAAGGGTGCGGAGGTTCAAGAATTTTTTCTTGACCCTCAAAATGTTCAGAAGTTCGTTGAAGAGCTATTAGCCTTCGGTCCCATGTTTGTTATTGATATTAACGGTAAGGGTGCATTGGTAGGTGATGATAACGGTAAAAAGGTCCTCTACAGCGATATGTTCGGTTTTCTGCATGTGAGTTTGTTTGTTGACGAGCCTCTCATGTATTTCCCCGCCCTTCTTCCATTGAGGGGGGCGAAGAACTTTTTACCCGTTGTATTTGACCTTAAATATGCGGACAGCCTTCGTTTTTTAGGATTTCAGAATGTAAGCTATATAGTTCCTTTTATAGATCCTGCCTACTTCGGAGGAACGCTCAAGATAGAAAAGACTAACAATCTCATTTTTGCTGGACCCGTTGTTGATCCCGCCCGCATAGAAGAAGACATAAGTAAGGTTGTTGATCAGGCAACCTTTTCCTTTTTCAGGGAAGTGGGTCATTTTATGTTCAGGAATCCGGAAGTAAATGTTATTACTGCTGTTGAATATATACTTCCCTTCTTTAATCCGGAATTTCAGGCTAAGTTCATGGAGTGGAGGGAAAAGAGTCCCGAGGAGTTCTTGAAGCTTTTAAATGATATAACCCTTTATGCGTCTTCACTTAAGAGGTGGTATTTGGTCAGCTTCCTTGAAGGTATGGACCTTAAGATAGTGGGAGAATTTGTGGGCGAACTGAAAGAAAATCATGAGGTTATAAAGCCGGAAAATCATCAGGAACTAATAAAGATATATGCAAGTGCGTACCTTTGTCTTTTAAGCATACCTTACAATGTTCCTTCGGGCATAGGTTTTACAACCCTTGAAGTGGGGGCTTCAGGAACGGTACCAATGGTTGATTACAGGGCTGTTATACCGAGCATGTTCGTTCCAGACAGGGAGATAATTACCTACACACCCCTTGACAGGGCTGAGATTGAGGAAAAGATCATATACTTCCTTGATCATCCCGGAGAGCTTATTGACATGGGTGAATCTTGCAGAAAGAAGGTTGTAAGTCAGTACGGGCCTGACACGAGGGCGGAATTTTTATATGAAATGTTTGACAACATTCTTAAAACATCGGTAAAGCAGGAAGAGAAAAAAGAGTAAGCTTTATGTTTGTAGGTGCGGGAACCCTTTTAAATTTTATACTCGTCCTATGCGGTAGCTGGATAGGTTTAAGGGGAGGCAGATTTATAAATCCCAAGATAAAGGAGGGCATAATAGTAGGCATAGGTCTCTTTACCCTTCTTCTCGGTATAAAGCTTATAACAGAAAATGAACCCGATGTTCTTAAGGTCTTTCTCATACTCACGGTTGGCAGTGCGTTGGGTTATCTTTTAGACATTGAAGGAAGGATACTCCGCATTTCTGGAAACGGTGGTAGGGATACATTAAAAGCCTTTATTTCTTCTTCCCTTATATTCACTGTGGGACCCATGACCCTTATAGGATGTATCCTTGAGGGTACTAAGGGTGACAGCTCCTTGATAATGTCAAAGGCTGTTATGGACGGGTTCTCTTCCGTGCTTTTTTCCTCAAGTATGGGTAAAGGGGTTATGTACTCTTCCTTTTATATACTTATTTTTCAAGGCACCATAACACTTCTTGCCTACTTTTTCGGAGATTTTATTGATAAAAAATCTTTGGCAAACACCCTTTTCATAGGTGGAGGTATGATGATTATGATATCTTTGAGTCTGTGGGGTATTTTAAAAAACATAAGCATAGTTAACCTGATGCCTTCATTGATAATCGCCCTTTTCCTGTAAAATAAGAGTAATGCAATTATTATTACTGTTACTTCTTTCCTCTATTTTATTTTCCCACGGTGGTAATGTAAGGATTCTTAAGGAAGGTGTAAGAAGACCCATGGCACCGCCCCCAATCTTGTTTACCCATAAGAAAGACCTCATAAGGGTGGTGCCTTCCGTTGGTC
>WFWF01000138.1 GCA_015491275.1 Aquificales bacterium
AACTTTCTTCTCTCCAAAGCCTTTCAGTCTTGCCAGCCTCCCATCTTTCAAAACCTTTATAAAATCTTCCTTTGATCTGACACCGAGCTTATCATAGGCAATCCTTAAAGTTTTAGGACCTATACCTGGAACCTCCATGAGATCAAGGAGATCTTCCGGAACCTTTTTCCTTAAATCTTCAAATTTTTTAATCTTCCCCGTTTTCAAAAACTCTTCTATCTTAAGCAAGGAAGAGGCACCTATACCGGATATCCTTTGAAGTTTTCCCGAGTAAAAGGCTTCCTCCACATCCTCACCCATCTCCGATATAACATTGGCAACCCTTCTGTAGGTATTTATACGATAGGGATTGTCACCCAAGAATTCCAATATGTCCGCCATCCTTTCAAAAATGTTAGCCAGCTCCTTATTCTTTTTATGCATAAATCCTTACCTCATTGTAAAATGTATCCCTCTCTACCGGCACCTTTCCCGCCTTTTTTATGATCTCTATAAGTTTTTCCTTTGAGTGTCCCTTCTCCGCATCCGTTCCCGCGGAATGTACAACCCTTTCCTCTTCTATGGTGCCGTCTATATCGTTGGCACCGTAGTTTAATGCAACCTGTGTCAACCTCTCTCCGAGTGTAATCCAGTAAGCTTTTATATTTTTAAAGTTATCAAGAAATATGCGTGCCAAGGCTATAGTTTTTAAATCGTCAACCGCTGATGTCCTTTTCCCTCCAAGCCTCGTCCCTTGGGGCCAATAGGCAAGAGGTATAAAAACTTGGAAACCTCCCGTTTCGTCCTGCAATTCCCTTATCTCCTCCATGTGCTTTATCCGTTCCTCAATTGTTTCAACATGACCGTATAGCATGGTGGTGTTTGTGGGAATACCCAAAAGGTGAGCGGTCCTGTGAATTTCTATGTAAGCTTTCCCATCCGCCTTGGAAGGAGATATAAGATCCCTCACCCTTTCGGAGAAAACCTCTGCACCCCCGCCCGGCAGAGCTGAAAGTCCCGCCTCTTTTAATTCTAAAAGCACATCCCTGTAAGATTTACCCGATATCTTCGCCATGTGGTGTATTTCCACCGCGGTCCAAGCCTTTATTATGATATCTGGGAATGTTTCCTTAATCCTTTTGATCAAAGACACATACTTATCGTAATCCCAATGGGCGGGGATACCCCCTACAATATGAACCTCTCTCGCACTCTTTTGATAAGCGGTATATATCCTTGTAAGGATTTCTTCAACGGACATCTCGTAAGCCTTGCTATCCGAAGGCTTTACACCGAAGGCACAAAAATCGCACTGATACATACAGATGTTTGTTGGATTTATCTGGATATTTACAATAAAATAGGCTTTGTTACCGTTCTTCCTTCTGTTTAACTCCTCCGCAAGAAACCCCAGAAGTGTAAGGTCCGCAAACTTGTAAAGCTTTAAAGCTTCCTCAACACTTATCCTTTCTCCCTCCAAAACCTTCTCGGATATATCAATAATCTCGGGATCCTTTATCCCTTCCCGAAGAAGATCTATAAGAAATGCCATCGTCCTCTACCTCCTTACTCAAGTCAAGTAAAACAGCGATCTCATCACAATTGGGAAATTTAACACACGACATACACTCCCCCCATACTTTATGGGGTAATATTTCCTTGGGAATCTCTTCAAATCCGTATCTCTCAAAATACTCCCTTATATAGGTAAGGGCAAATATCTTTTTTATACCGAGTGATTTAGCCTCTTCTATACACGCTTCAATAATCTTACCCCCTATGCCTTTGCCCCAAAATTCCTTATCTATGGCAAGACTCTTTATCTCCGCAAGATCTTCCCACACCACATGAAGTGCACCGCACCCTATAACCTTACCCTCCTCTTCCCATACCCAAAAGTCTCTTATCGTTTCATAAATTGAACTAAGACTTCTCGGTAAAAGCAGGTTTTCTTTTGCATATTCATTTATCAACTCATATATGTACTTGGCATCACCTACCTTAGCCTTTCTGAGCATACTTATAAATTAAATACTCTTCAGATCTTCTATCAACCTGTCTATCTCTATAGCGGGCATTGTTAAGGGAACTATTGTACCCCGTGAAGCAAGATCAACAGCCATTTTTACCACCGTATCATTATCTGGAGCTTCAATTATATTAACAAAGTCATAGGGACCCATAACCGCATACTGGGCAAGTATTTTAACACCGTACTTATTCATCACCTCCTCATCCACCTCCTTTATCCTTTCGGGCTTGTTCCTCAATGTTTTCATGCCTTCATCCGTCAACTTTGTCAGCATTACAAACACAGCCATCTTAAAAACCTCCTTTTTATTTTTACATCCTTAAGGATAGAATATCACAAAATACAAAATTGTTTACTGCCCTACAATACTGTAGCCCTCCGTTTATTTAAGTTGTTGATAAAAGCAGAAACTTTTAATGGCACGATTGTTGCTATTAAACAAAACAAGGAGGGTATTAATATGATGAGAGATTGTTCTTCTTGCGGTATTTTGCATGAGTCCAATGAGGAAATGCATCAATTTTTATTGAACATAGGTTACAAAAATACCTATGCGGAAAGAATGAACAGGCAAAAGAATTACTGCAGATTCGGTGAACAAGGTATATGCTGTACACTTTGTCCCGACGGACCGTGCAGGATAAGGAGAAGGGCTCCCCTCGGAAGGTGCGGTATAGACGCGGACGGTATATCCGCAAGAAATCTTCTCAGACTCGTTATAAACGGTGGCTCCGCATACACCCATGACTTTAAATACACACTTAAAACATTGAAGGCAATGGCTGAAGGTAAATCTCCCTTTACGGTTAAAGATAAAAATAAGTTGAGATGGTTTGCGGAGACGGTGGGTATTGATTTTGATGAAGACAATGATAGGAAGGTATTAAAAAATTTATACGATTTTCTTGATAGGGAATTTATGAAAGATACGGATGAACCCCTTGATATAGTAAAGGCGATGGCTCCTAAAAGCAGGGTTGAGCTGTGGAACAGGCTGGGTATAATGCCCGGGGGTTTTCTGAAGGAAGCTCACGAGGCAAGCGCAAAGATAATGCCCAATATAGATACGGACTTCCTTGATCTATCCCTTACCGCCCTCAGGCTCGGAATATCCGCCGGATTCACCGCAAACATAGTATCATCCGTAATAAGGGATATTATCTTCGGCTCTCCGTCACCTAATAAGGGTTTTGCAGACTTGGGTGTCCTTGACCCCGACTATGTGAATATAGTTGTTCACGGTCATGTACCGTGGACGGGCAGTGTTGTAGCACAACTTGCAAAGGAAGAAAGTTTCCAGGAGCTTGCCAAGAAAAGCGGTGCAAAGGGCATAAAGGTCTATGGTAGTCTATGCACAGGACAGGAACTTATCCAAAGACCGGAAACATCCAAATATATAGACGGACAGGT
>WFWF01000139.1 GCA_015491275.1 Aquificales bacterium
ATTTTCTCTCGGGTAGGATGTTGCCACTACAAGTGTATCACCTTCAACCCTTATAGGTATGCATTGATTATCCCATATCTCCCTCGGAGAAAATACCTTTATTAGCCTTAGATCCAATTCATTAATTGCGGGTGAAAAGAATTCTATACCATACTGCTGTGAAAGGGCGGTGTATAATTCCTTCTTGTTTATATAACCGAGGGACAGTAATATCCAGCCTATTCTACCTCCGAATCTCCTCTGGTAATCAAGGGCATATTTAAGCTGTGTCTCACTTATAACACCACTCTCAACGAGTATCTCCCCTATTCTTAAGGTTGCAGTTAAAACTCCGCCCATAGCGATAAAAATCCTCCTTCCGATTTACCTGCGTTTAAGCCGTACAAGGTTTTTATAAATCCGATAAAAAGGGAATAATTCCCTGCCCTTATACGCGGACCTATATACAGATTAAGCAGTTCAAAGCTATCGGGTATAAAGACATTGGGAACTATATTAAGATTGGTTTCCGCTGTCCTTTGGAAATCAAGTGTGCCTATGAGCTGAAATCCCTTACCAATATTGCCACCCAATGTAAGATAAGAAGAAGAGATACTGAGTACCACATCGGTGTATTTTCTGTAACCTAAACCAGTGTCAATAAATATCCATTTATTGGAATAGCCTCCGAGAAAACCCACCTCAAAGGCGTAGCTCCCGTAACCTATAATAGGTTCAATGCTTGTGCTGTAGTTCCACGGAATTATAAATTTTCCGTAAAGAGAAAATATAAAGGGATAGTAATAAGCAAAACTGCCTATTATCCCGATTTCCATATCCTGAATATTTCCGTTGTATTTCTCCCCGCAGGTTATAAGGGTAAAGGGCACCTTAAATATCAAAGTAGCATTATCACTCAACCCGTATTCACCGTAGCCTATAAGATCATGCTTAATATAAGGACATTCAAGGCTCTTTTCTTTACCGTACTTATCAAAGTATGAGTTAGCTGTAAGAAAAAAATAGGAAAAGGAAAAGAAGTAATGGTTCTTCTTACGGAGCCATGCAGACGCCTCCGCCTCCTTAATTGTGACAAATATTAGTAAAACTACTATACAACGTCCAAACCCCTTCCGGCTTTTCATTTATATTACCTTCCCTATTTGAAAGTCATTTATTTCATGTTAATATATTACAGCATTACGAAAAAGCAATATTGATTATCTCTTTACCGAAAATATCTTAAAATACTGTGCCATGATTGAAACACTTGAGGAAAGGTTTGAAGAAATAAGAAAGGTAATAAATATTGATGATCTTAAAAAGGAGCTTTCTGATCTTGATAGAAAGATGTCCGAGCCGAATTTCTGGGAAGATCAAGAGAAGGCGAAGGAAGTTATAAAGAAAAGGAAATGGATAGAGGGCACACTTAAGACAGTGGAAGAAATAGAAGAATCCCTCAGGGATTTAAAGGAATTACAGGAGATGGCAGAGGAAGATCCGGAAGCTAAGGATATG
This sequence comes from Aquificales bacterium, assembly GCA_015491275.1. Classification (GTDB taxonomy): domain Bacteria; phylum Aquificota; class Aquificia; order Aquificales; family Aquificaceae; genus WFWF01. Next base: position 1,498 of record WFWF01000139.1, read on the forward strand.
TTTCTACAGGAACTGAATTCTGTTGAGAAAAAGATAAGGGATATGGAAATAAAAACACTCCTGTCGGAAGAGATGGATGAGAAGGATGCTTACCTTACAGTACAGGCTGGTGCGGGAGGAACGGAAGCATGTGATTGGGCAGAGATGCTTTTGAGGATGTACATGAGGTGGGCGGAAAAACACGGATATGAAATTGAAGTTATAGATACAACACCCGACGATGTTGCGGGTATAAAGAGTGCAACCATACTTATAAAGGGACCTTACGCCTACGGTTATTTGAAAGGAGAAACAGGAGTACACAGACTTGTCAGAATTTCACCCTTTGACGCAAACGCACGAAGACACACATCCTTTGCATCTGTATCAGTAACTCCGAGGATAGATGAAAGTATAAAGGTGGAAATAAGGGATGAGGATATAAAGATGGAAACCTTCAGGGCTTCAGGTGCAGGCGGTCAGTATGTTAACAAAACGGACACTGCGGTTAGATTGACCCACATTCCTACGGGTATAACCGTATCATGCCAGCAAGAAAGATCTCAGTATCAAAATAGAATGAAGGCTTTGGAATTACTTAAGGCAAAGCTTTATCAACTTGAACTACAAAAGCTACAGGAAAAGAAAAAAGAGTATGAAGGAGAAAAAACGGAAATAGGGTGGGGACATCAGATAAGGTCCTATGTTTTTCACCCCTACAGGATGGTAAAGGATTTAAGAACGGGATATGAAACGAGCAATATAGAGGCGGTTATGGACGGTGAGATAGATGAGTTTATTGAAGCATACCTTAAGCAAAAGGCGGTAAAAACCGATTAATGTTGTTTGTTGATGTAGCAAAAATTAGGGTAAAAGCAGGGAAAGGAGGAGATGGAGCTGTAGCCTTCCTGAGGGAAAAGTACAGACCTAAAGGAGGTCCAGCGGGAGGGGACGGAGGAAAGGGAGGAGATGTAATTATAGAGGCAACAACGAGGAAAACCACACTTTATGATTTTAAGTACAGAAGGCATTTTAAAGCGGAAGATGGTAAAAGGGGAGGAGGTAAAAATCAAAAGGGTGCGGACGGAAAGGATCTGATCATATATGTTCCCGTCGGAACAGTTATAAAGGATGCATATACTGGCAAGATTATATGTGATCTTGTCAAAGAAGGACAAAAATGCATAGTAGCAAGGGGAGGAAAGGGAGGAAGGGGTAACGCAAGCTTTGCAACACCTACTAATCAAGCACCCACCTATGCGGAAAAGGGAAAACCCGGTGAAGAGAGGGAGCTTATCCTTGAACTTAAGATAATAGCGGATGCGGGCATAATAGGTATGCCGAACGCTGGTAAATCAACACTGCTTTCCGTCCTCACATCCGCAAGACCCAAGATAGGCATGTACCCCTTTACCACCTTATATCCAAATCTCGGTGTGATGGAGATAGATGAAGAGAGAAAGGTAATTCTGGCTGACATACCGGGACTTATTGAAGGAGCATCAAAGGGTGCGGGTCTCGGACATAGATTTCTTAGACATATAGAGAGGACAAAGTTCCTTATACATCTTATTGATATATCCGATTCCCGAGAACACGAACCGGAAAAAGCCTTTGAACTTGTCATGAATGAACTAAAGGAGTACAGTAAGGAGCTTGCAAAAAAACCACAAATAGTTGTGGGAACAAAGATAGATATATTGAGTGATAGATCTATAATAGAAAAACTTAGAGCATACTTTAAAGGGAAAGGTTATGAATTCATGGCAATCTCAGCAGTTACAGGTGAAGGCATTAAAGATCTAAAGGAACTTATATGGAAATACAAATAGATGTTATACTATTAGCAATCATGAGAACAATAGACATCCTCAAAAATAATGTATTTTTGGAACATGTGGCAATACTCCAGTATCTTATTCACATGTTTCTAATAAAGGATGAAAAGCTTAGAGGCGAAATTGAGGAGATAGCCAAGGAAGAAATGAAGCACATGCACATGTTTGCATCAAGGGCTGTTTACTTGGGAAGTCAGGTTGATATAAAAAGTGTTGAAGATGAAGTAAAGGATTGCGATGATATAGTAAAGCTTATAAAGGAAGATATAAAGGCGGAAGAGGAAGCAGTAGAGATATACTCAGCCCAGATAGATGCTACCGATGATGATATTACAAAGAAGATGCTTGAACTTATAATTGAGGATGAGAAAAAGCACAAGAGGATTTTTGAATACATTTCCGAAGAGCTTGAAAAGAATAGGCAAGAGGATGTAATAGACGGTGCTGTTAATGAAACGGTTGCTTTCCTTAACTACTTGCTTAAGGAAAGGTACATAAAAATAGTTGAAATTGTTAAAGATTTTATAAATGAAAAGGATACTTCAAGAAAGGATTTTAACCTTTACAAAGCCATTGAAAATATGAAACTTATGGGAAAGATTGGGGAAGCCATGGTGGAAAAAGGCATACCCGTGTGTTTTAAATATATAAAGGAGAATTTGGGAACAACCAACATCCGTAATATGGATGATATAATGTCCGTCCTTAATAAATTTGCAAGTAAGGAGAGGTTTATGGAAGCCTATGAAAAAGATATTAAAAAAGAAAGGGGCTTCACGATAGGTGATCTAACTTCTCAAGAATAGACCTCTCTATCTTTTCAAACAAAATTGCTTCCTCTTCACCGAGTTCATGATCATAGCCCATGAGGTGAACAAATCCGTGAACCACCAATCTTTTTATCTCATCCTTAAGATCTCCTTCCGCCTGCTCCTTAGCCCTGTCAATTGATATAACTATATCACCACCTATCCATATCCCATCAATGTACTCATCAATGGGAAAAGATAGTACATCTGTAGGCTTATCTTTACCCCTATATTCCTTATTCAGTTTCCTTATTTCCTCATCTGATGTAAGTGTAATACCTATCTCCGCGGGAGATCTATCCGAGACTGCCAATATCTTATAAGCCAATTTTTTTAGGAATCCTTTGTAACCCCTCGGTGCAACAATATTTATTTCATTCTTCACTCTTTTCCGCGTTTTCTCTTTCCTCATAGGCTTTTATTATCTTTGCAACAATAGGATGTCTAACCACATCTTCTTCTTTGAACCAAACAAAACTTATACCCTCTATACCCTTAAGTATCTCAACCGCCTCAATGAGACCGGAATGTTCCTTCTTCGGTAAATCAATTTGGGTTATGTCCCCTGTAATTACAACCTTAGAACCGAAACCTATCCTCGTAAGGAACATCTTCATCTGTTCCCTCGTTGAATTTTGAGCCTCGTCAAGTATTATAAAGGCATCATTCAATGTTCTACCACGCATAAATGCAAGGGGTGCAATCTCTATTATGTTTCTTTCAATCATGTAAGCAACCTTGTCGTAATCAACTATATCGTATAGGGCATCGTAAAGAGGTCTGAGATAAGGGTCCACCTTCTCTGCTATGCCACCGGGCAAATATCCCAACTTTTCACCCGCCTCAACTGCAGGTCTTGTCAGTATTATCTTGTTTATCTTGTGTTCCTTGAGATAGGCTACAGCCATAGCCATAGCCAGATAGGTCTTACCCGTTCCCGCGGGACCTATACCGAAAACAATATCATTCTCCTTTATCGCATCAACATATCTTTTCTGGGATGGCGTCTTCGGAACTATAGGCTTTCTTCTGTGGGTTACAACCACCACTTCCCTTTCACCATTTTCCGACATCTCCGTAATTTCACTTTCAAAATATCTTTTCGCCCTTTGCCTTACCTCAATGATAGAAAGGGGATTATTTTCAAATTCTTTCATCAAGGATCTTATAAATCTTGAGAGCTTTCCTACTTTTTCCTCTTCACCTTTGAGGATTATCTCCGTACCCTTGGCTATAACCTTAACACCGAAGAGCTTTTGAAAATACTTAAGATTTTCATCACCGTAACCTACTATTGCATTGAATCTTTCATCGTATCTTCCCAGATCTATTCTTTCTTCAGTCAAACCAGTCATTATATCCTTATATTAACAAATTATAATATATTTCTCCCAAACACTTCCTAAAAGTGGTGATATTATTAAATACATTAGGGCGGTTAGCTCA
>WFWF01000140.1 GCA_015491275.1 Aquificales bacterium
AAAACATGCTTGTCATTTTTTAACACACACAAAGGCTTTGCTATTTTAAGTTCACTATCTCCTATTGCAACCCCCACCCTTTTTGTTCCGTAATCTATAGCGAGTATTTTCACGAGGAGGTGGTTTCTTCCTCCTTATTTGTCTTAAGTCCTACTATCTTATACAGTGGACAGAATCCTATAAGAGATGTTATCAAAAATATGATACCCAAAATACCGAGTATCCACCATGCCCCTCCTTGAGAGAAGGCTAATGCCAAGAATATAACCGCAAGTACAACCCTTATTGTTCTGTCCCAACCAGCCATGTTCTTTTCCATCTTTTTATCCTCCTTTAATTATGATTATATACCATGAAGTTGGGTAGTATTGTATGGCTGTCAGAAACAGAATCTACGCAAGAAGTATTAAAAAGGGCTGATTTCCCTAAGGGTACTGTAGTTGTTGCATCTCGTCAAATAAGAGGAAGAGGAAGACTCGGCAGAAGGTGGGTATCTTCGGAAGGCGGACTGTATTTCAGTTTTCTTTTGGAGTATAAGGATATAAAGGGATGGGATTGTCTTCCTCTCATTATAGGATATGGTGTGTCTGATTTTTTGGAAGATGAGGGGATACCCACCGCAGTTAAATGGCCCAATGATGTATATCACGGCGGAAAGAAGATATCGGGTATCCTTATAGAAAGAACCGGCGAAAGGCTTATTGCAGGTGTGGGTATAAATGTTAATCAGGAGAGGTTTCCGGAGGATATAGATGCTGTATCTATGAAGATTGTTAAGGGAAGATCTTTTGATCTACGGATGGTGTTACTTAAAAGCTTATATTTTATAGAAAAAAGTCTTTTAATACTTGAAAGGGAAGGTTTTGAGCCAATAAGGAAGAAAATAGAGGAAAAGTTGCTCTATAAAGGGTCGGAGATAATTGTTAACTCCGAACCTCCCACCGTGGGCATTTTGGAGGGTATATCTTCGGAAGGATATCTAAGAGTGTTGACTGCAGATGGTATAAAGGAAATTGCGGGGGGTGAGTTTTCCCTGAGGCCTTATATGTGAATCATCTTTTTGGAAAGAGAATTATCTTTTCCTTTACCCTGTATTCTTTGAATGTATAAGGGTTTATATCTTTCGGTAAATTGTCAATGCAAAATACTTCAAAGACTTTTCCCATCTTATTGGGCATGAAAGGGTACAGCATATATGCCGTTAGGATCAATCCATCGTGCAGTGTATAAAGAACCGAGTCAAGCTTTGGATCATTTCTTTTAGCAAGATCCCACGGGGAGGAGCTGTCAACATATTTGTTTAAATATGAAGTAAATTTAAGTACCTCTTCTATAGCCCTGTTGAAGCTTACATCCTCCATAAACTTTCTATAATTTTCAAGAGTCTCCCTACTGATATTTTCATATTCGCTGTTTTTGTTCCCCCATATATTTCCGTTTTTGTATTTCAATCCCATAGAAATTACCCTGCTGAAAAGGTTTCCTATCTCATTTGCAAGTTCCCCGTTTATTCTGTTAAGTATGGCTTCTCTGGAAAAATCTCCGTCGCTACCGAAGGGTACCTCTCTCAGCAGGAAGTATCTTATTTCATCAAGGCCGAACTCTTTAACAACATCATAGGGACTGATAACATTTCCGAGTGTTTTGGACATCTTCTTACCTTCAACGGTCCACCAACCGTGTGCGTAAACACAGGAAGGTGTGGAGTATTCACAGGACATAAGGAAGGCAGGCCAATAAACCGTGTGGAATCTTATTATATCCTTTCCCACTATATGCAAATCCGCGGGCCAGTATCTTTCTACCTCTTTTCCGAGGGCGGATATGTAATTGAAAAGTGCGTCAAACCACACATATATTGTGTGTTCCACATCAAAGGGTACCTCAATTCCCCACTTTACCCTTGATCTCGGTCTTGTTACGGAGAGGTCCTTTAATCCCTGTTTGACAAAGGTTACGACCTCGTTGTATCTTTGGAGCGGTCTTATAAACTTAGGGTTTTTCCTGTAAAGGTTTTCAAGTTTCTCCTGATATGAGGAAAGCCTGAAAAAATACGAGGGTTCTTTAATATACTCACACTCTTTAAGGTGAATCGGACATTTATTTTCTTCTATCAGTTCTCCCTCGCTCTTGAATTCTTCACAACCTACGCAGTACCATCCTTCATACTCTCCCAGATATATGTCTCCTTTTTCATAACTTTTTAGGAAAACCTCTTTAACAAATTCCCTGTGTTCTTTATCCGTAGTCCTTATGAATTTTGAATAAGATATACCCATAAACTCCCACAACTTTTTAAAGTTTTCCGCATTCTTATCTACAAGCTCTTGCGGATCTATACCTTTCTCTTCCGCGGTTTTTTGTATTTTTAATCCATGTTCATCCGTACCCGTAAGGAAGAATACATCGTATCCTCTAAGTCTGTAATATCTTGCTATAACATCCGCGGATATGGTCGTGTACGCATGACCTATATGGGGTATATCGTTTACATAGTAAATGGGAGTTGTAACATAGAATTTCTTCATGGGATAACATTATAACTGTACTATGGTAAGACATACCTATAAATGCTTGGGGTAAAATAATCATCAGTGCAGGTTAAAGGAGGGCTAAAATGAATTATGCTCCCCAGCTTCTCAATTATCTGAGTTCCACCCAAGACTTTACGGAAGTTATCATAGCTCCGAAAGCTTCACCTATGGAGAGAACCGGAAATATTCTTAAGAAGGTAATGGATGTTACCTTCTCCCCTGAAGATATAAGGGATACCCTTATTGCTTTAAGAAGCCATACTCCGGTTGCCCTCGGTCCACTCGGTAGGGAAGGGTTTTTCTCTTTCGGTATTCCTAATATAGGGAGGTTCAGGGTTGCTTACATAACCCAAAGGGGAAGTTATGTTGTAAGTATAACGAGGGTACCCTTTGATATACCCGAGCCAGAAAAGATCCTTGAAAAACCTGAAGATCTTAAAAACGTGAGGAAGATTATTTTTAACGGATCGGGTGGTATATATGTTATAGTCGGAATATCTCAGATAAAGAATAACCTCCTTGCCTATTCAGTAATAAAGAGCATTAATCAGGAAGAGCAAAAAGTTATTTATATAATTGAAAGGCCCATCTCCTATCTTCTAAAACACGGTAATTCAATAGTCATCCAGAGGGAAGTAGGTATTGATGTGGATAACTTTGAAGAAGGTATAAAGGATGCTATGCTTATAAATCCAGATCTCATATATGCGAGTGATGTAAACAGTAAGGAAGATCTTATTGCCCTGATGCATATAGCGGAACTCAGTATACCCGTTCTCGTGAGCATAGCGGTTTCAGATGAGAATGCACTTATAAGAATGCTTGAACTTAACCTTAAAGAGGACTGTAAGGAATTTATGAAAGTGTTGGATAAGGTTATAAAGGTTTCATACACTCAAAATTCAAAGATGGGCGTTTCTATTACAGACTTAGGATCTGAGGTGCGGGGAAGCCGTTAAAGTTTGAAGCGTAGACGGTAGTATAGGCGCCTGCAGACATTATGTATAAATAGTCTCCTATCTCCGGTTCCGGGAGAGGTACATTTCTTGCTATAATGTCCATGCTGTCGCAGGATATACCCCCTACGGTCCACTCGTACAGTTCCCCGTCCCTATCCAAATAAAAGGGATATCTTATACCTCCGAGTGATTCAGCCAGACCGTTGAATACTCCCGTGTCAATATAAATCCACCTTGTGCCTTCACGAACCGCCTTACCTATAACCCTTGTTATAAGAACTCCCTGATCTCCAACAAGACCCCTGCCCGGTTCCATATGAAGTTCTGCGGGTTGTTCAATCATGTATTTTCTCAATAAGCCTTTTACATAGTAGGCTATATCTTCTATGGACAGAGCATTGTAAAGATATGTTACAGGTATGCCACCTCCTATGTTCAGCAATTTCAATCTTATACCCTTATGTCTTGTCCTGTTCCATGCCTCCGATGAAAGCTTTATGGCTATAAACCAATTTCTTAGATTGTTACATTGAGAACCTACATGAAAGGTTATGCCGTAGGGTATTAAGCCTTTACTCCTTCCGTATTCAAGGATCTCAACGGCGGTTTCGGGATCAACACCGAATTTTCCCGAAAGGGGCCAATCGCTTCCCTCATTAGGCACGGAAAGTCTTACGTATATGCGTGACCTCGGTGCAAGGTCTGCTATTTTTTCTACCTCGGTGAAGGAGTCAACCGCAAAGAGATCAATACCTTTTTGATAAGAAAGGGCGATGAAGTCCATGGGTTTTATAGGGTTACTTGAGATTATCCTTGCGGGTTCTTTGCAATACTCAAAAACCTTTTCCAGTTCCGCTGAAGATGCCACTTCAAAACCCGCCCCTTCCTCCGAGAGGGCTTTAAGTATTGTGGGGTGATCGTTAGCCTTTACCGCATAAAATATATTGAACTCATTGAAGTGTTTTTTTGCTTCTCTGTATCTTTCCTTTATACCTTTTGTGTCCAGTATAAGAAGAGGAGTATTCATAGGTTTAAGCAGTTCCCTTAATCCTTCCCTTTTTGATATAAAGTTTTCATAAAGCCTCTTTGAAAAATTGAAAACAACCCGCTTATGGTCAACGGTGCCCGTTTTCATAGAAGCCTCCCTTTAATAATTAAGCTCAAGATACCAAGAATATAATGCATAAAATATATAAACCGTGAGAAAAATTGTAGCCTCTAATCTTGAAACCGTGTATTTTTTTCCCGTGTAATTTGATATAAGAAGAATAGTCGTTGCTATGACTAAAAGGATTATATCTTTAAATATCCTGTCCGGTACCACTATGGGATTGATCAATGAACTTGTGCCGAGTACGAGTGAAATATTAAATATATTTGATCCTGCAACATTACCGAGGGCTATATCGGAATTGCCCCTATAAGCTGCGACAGCGGATGTTATAAGTTCTGGTAAAGAAGTTCCTACCGCAATAAGGAAAAGCCCTATCAGCGCCTGACTAACTCCTAAAACGAGTGCCATTCCTATACCACCTTCCACCGACCACCTTGAACCGAGTATAAGTCCTGCAAGACCGAGAATTACATAGGCAAATCCTTTAAGATAACCCATTTTTAATTCTTCATCGTTAGCCTCTTCCTTTTCCATGAATGCAGCAAGGAAATAAAGATAACCTATGAAGGTGGTTATAAGGACAAGACCTTCTGAGCGGGATACGAGTGCTTTCGCTGTACCGTCAAGGAATCTGTCTCCTATCATTGCGAACAGAACAAGTATGCTAAGGAAGTTTAAAGGTATTTCCTTTTTTACAAAAGTTTTATGTATTGAAAGGGGTCTTATTATTCCTGCTATACCCAAAATAAGCAGTATGTTTGCTATGTTTGAACCCACCACATTACCGAGGGTAATTTCTGTAGCACCTTCAAGGCTTGCCTTAATGTTTACCATGAGTTCAGGAAGGGATGTGCCGAAGGCTATCAAAGTTAAACCTATAACAAAGTCGGGAACACCTATCCTCCTGGCTATACCCAGTGCACCCGATATGAATATATCCGCACCTTTAACAAGAAATACAATGCCTGCGATTAATTTTAGAAGGTTAATAAGAAATTCTTTATCCATTCACCAGACTTTTTATTGTACCGTCTATCTTTCTGCCGGTGATACTTTCAAAGACCTTTGACCCGAACTTACCGTTTATCTCCGCCCCCACCACAACCACTGCTAACCTTCCTTTATATATATCTTCATGGTAAAGCTTTATAAGATCGTCCACCTCTTCAAGTTTAACACCTTCACCTGTTGATGTAGTATCCGCAGGAACACCTATAAGGTACTCAGCATTCTCACTTCCTATTATAAGCACAATGCTTTTCATCTCTTCAAATCTTGACTGAAGAGTAGCTTTAATCTTACCTTCCATCAGTTTTCTTTCAAGTGATGAATGAACTACAAAGGTCGGATTTATCAGACCGTTGAAGGTTACAGGTATGTCCTCTACCACTTTTTCTTTGAGTTTTATCTTTACAAAACCCCTATTGAGATGTAGGACATTACCTATTTTTCTTTCAACTTTGCCTCTTACTATACCCTTTATGCTCATTGAGTAAGGTTCTATGACGGATTCAACGGGTTCATCGTTGACATAAAGACTACCGCTAAGAAGTATCCATCCGAGGAATGGAAATGGTATCTCCTTTGTTGTTAATTCCCTTGATTCCGCAAGGAATTTTATCCTTTTTATAAAAAGAAACTCTTCCCTTGATCCTGGTTTCCTCCCCTTTATTCGGGATGTATATACGACCATATCCTTTCCCTGATTTATCATACCGTATATACATCCGCAGTAATCCTGCATGTATATTTCGTAATCCTTTGCAAGGCGGAACATCTCTTGAGTTCCTCCCCCTTTCCTGTAGTCAGGAGCTATAAACTTTATATCGTATTCTGATTCAAGATTTTCCCCGGAAAATTTCAGCTGATTTATATCCTTCTTAGGACTCATAAGGAGTGTTGTGGTTACATATTTACAGTTCAGCTCTTTCGCTTTCTCAAAGGACCTTTTAAGTCTGAGGTCAAAACATACTTGACACCTTTTGCCCCTTTCAGGTTCCTCTTCCAATCCCTTTACCGCCTCAAGCCAGTTTTCCACATCGTACTCCCCTTCTATAAGATCAATCCCGAGTAGTTTACAAATTCTTTTTGTCTCAATAAGTCTGAGGTCATATTCCTCCTTTGGATGTATGTTAGGATCATAAAAGAAACCTATTATTTCCTTATCTGGATTATCTTCCTTTAGCCTTTTAAGAAAATAAAGCAGATCCGGTGCACAACATATATGGACAAGTATCTTCTCTTTCATAAGTCTTCTACCAGTTTCCTTCTTTTGATTTCTCCTTTTTCCTGTTTATTATATCGCTGAGACATACAACCTTTGCCTTTTGTACTTTTACAATGGTATTGGGATTTTCATCCTTTTGAATCTTTGAAAGCTCATTCTGTATGAATTCAACGAGTTGATCTATCTGCTTCTGCATCTCCTCCATCTGTTCTTTCATATTCAGAATAATATCAACACCCGCAAGATTTACTCCCAACTCCCTTGTGAGAGCAAGAATAAACTCAAGTCTTTCAAGATCCTTTTCGGAATAGAGTCTTGTGTTGCCTTCTGTTCTTGAAGGTTTTAATAATCCCTCCCGTTCATACAGTCTTAAGGTCTGAGGATGTATATCATACATTTTTGCAACCACACCTATTGTATAAAAGCCCTTTCTCTTCTTCATGATAAATCACCTCTCTCTGATCCTTTCAGGTTTTGGAATCTCTTCCTCAAGTTCCTTCAATATTTTTTCAATCTTTCTGCCGTTTTTAAACATTTTGTTTAAGAGAGAAAGCTTGGGTATATCTATGTTTACTCTGACATACAGATCTCCCTTTTTGTCACCTTTAAGTGAAGGCATACCGTATCTCTCAACCTTTATAGTGGAACCGTGAGATGTTCCAGCGGGGATGTTTACCTTTATATTTTTACCTTCAATGGTAGGTACTTCAAGTGTGGTTCCGAGTACAGCTTCCGGATAAGTTATATTTACATCCACATAAAGGTCTTTACCTTTTCTTTCAAAAATTTTGTGGGGTTTTACCTTTACTATGATGTACAAATTACCCGCGGGTCCACCGTATATACCCGCGTTTCCTTTACCTTCAACAACAAGCTTAGAACCATCATCAACTCCCGGCGGTATTCTTACTTTAATCTCTTCCCTCTTAGAAACCGTACCCCTTCCCCTGCATGCTTTACAGGGTTCCCTTATTGCTCCTTCTCCATGACATGTGGGACATGTTTGGGATATTCTTAATATAAAGCTTCTTTGAATAACTTGTCCCGATCCTCCGCAGGTGTGACAGACCTTTTCTCCCCTTGACGGATCATAACCGTAACCTTTGCATACTTCACATCTTACTTCCCTTGTCACGGGAATAGTTACCGTTGTTCCTTTGTAAGCTTCTTCAAGGGTTATTTCAACATTTTGATAGATATCCTCTCCTCTTACGGGTCTTCTCCTCTCCCTTTTCCTACTTCTTGTTGCCCTCTCAAAGATGGTATCAAAACCGAAGCCCTTCATGAATTCGTTAAGGATATCTTCTATATCACCAAAACCTACACCTGTTGTTGTGTACCCTTCTCCACCTTGTTGACCTCCCGCGCCTTGGAATGCTGCATGACCGTACATATCGTATAGCCTTCTCTTTTCTGGATCGGATAGGACTTGATATGCTTCGTTTATCTCTTTAAACTTTTCTTGGGCTGAAGGATCTTTATTAAGATCGGGATGGTACTTTCTCGCAAGTCTCCTGTATGCCCTTTTTATCTCTTCCTCGGAGGCGTTTCTCGGCACTTCAAGTATTTCATAATAGTCCTTTTTTGTTCCGGAAGACATTTTATATTAACCTCCTCAACTTATCTTATAACACCTATATAATAAATTTTAGTATGTTATTGTCAATTTTCAACTGGGTATTTATATCTTATTTAGATGCTATATTTTAAATTATGAGTACGGAAAAGATAGGAATTATTTTAGGAATAAAACCGTCAAACCCCCTTGAATTTTGGGTTGGTGTTCAAGAAGGTCATTTTGTTCAACTTGATGAGGTTCTATTCACAGAAACGGATATGGATGGAGAGAAGGTTAAGTTTTACGGTACCGTTCATGAGGTTGCCAAATTTCTTGAGGGTGTTGAATTTGTATATGATGCTCAACTTGTAGGAAAAGGTATGATTCCTGCAAATACCGCCTATATAGCACGGGTTACCGTTACAAGGATAGAGCCGGAGATTTTTATCCCTCCCTCTCCCGGAGATCCTGTATTCAGGGCTAAGGGGAAGGAGCTTGAAAAAGCCATGTACTATGATTCTATGAAGAGGAAGATACCTGCAGGTATTTCAAGGACTGGGGATGTGGTTTATATAAACTATGACTTTATAAATGGTAGGGAAGGTGCTCATATATCAATATCCGGTATGTCAGGGGTGGCTACAAAAACTTCTTACGCCCTCTTTTTGATGTACTCCATATTAAAAAAGGCTGGTGATAAAAAAAATATTCACGGGATTATATTCAATGTTAAGGGTAAGGATCTTTTCTGGATAGATAAGAGAAATAAGAACTTCGGTGAAGAGGACAAGGAAAAATTTTTAAGAATGGGGCTTGAACCCAATCCCTTTACCGATGTGGGATTTTATTCACCACCAGAAAAGGAAGGAAGTAATGTACCTTCAGTAAAGGAAAGGCTTGAGGATGTCAGGGTTTACCGATGGAGTATGTATGAGTTTGCTAAGGAAGGGCTACTAAAATTTTTATTTGCTGAGGGTGATGAAGGAGTATCCACACTTAACTATGTTATAGACAGGGTTGCGGAGAGACTTTATCATTTGGCAAGGCAGAGCCCTCAGGGCAGGCTTATTGATGAGTTCGGAAGGGATATAGAAAGTTTATCAGATCTCAGGGATAGGTTAAGGGAATATGCGGAAACTTATAAAGATAGGGGTGATACTTATAAAGAATGGTTCGGTACCGCTTCCCTTTCAACCGTTTATGCCTTTTTAAGAAGGTTGGATCATGCTGTAACTCACACAAGGAATCTTATTCACGGCCATGTGAATAATCCAATAGACTGGAGGGAGAGGAGACTAACAGTAATTGATATAAGTGATCTTCACAGTATAGGTAAAATGTTTGTTGTCGGTTCAATACTTAAGAGGATATTCAAGGAAAAGGAAGAGAGCGGTAATCCCTATCCTAAAATATTTGTTGTTCTTGACGAATTAAATAAGTACGCCCCGAGGGACAGGTGGAGTCCGATTAAAGATATTTTGCTTGATATAGCAGAAAGGGGTAGAAGCTTGGGAGTTATTTTAATAGGTGCACAACAGACTGCCAGCGAGGTTGAGAGAAGGATTATAGCTAACGCTGCTGTAAAAGTTACGGGAAGACTTGACAGTACGGAAGTTATGAACAAGGAGTATGAATATTTAATAGGCAACTTCAGACAGAGGGCAATGATGCTTAAGAAGGGTTCAATGATACTTTATCAACCCGATATACCCAACCCGATTATGATAAACTTTCCCTTTGCCCCCTGGGCAACGAGAAAGGAAGAGGTGGAGGAAGATGTGGCTGTACCTGAAGATTTTCATAATTTTTAATCTTTTAATCGGTTTCTCCTTTGCTGAAGTTATCAACATAAGATTCGGTGAATATAAGGAAAAAGACAGGATAGTGTTTGATCTTACGAAGGAAAAGAAGTTCAGAGTTTTCACCCTAAGAAACCCGGACAGACTTGTTATTGATATATACGGGGAAAAGAGTATAAAAAATATTAAACTTCCAAAGACCTACAGGTACAGGGTAGGTAAACACCACTGGGGAATAAGGGTAGTTATTGAGCAACCCTTCGTTATATCAAGGATAAGATCCTTTTCCCTTCCAGATCCTTTCAGAATAGTTGTTGATGTTTATAAATCGGGGATAAAAAAGGAAACGATTCCGCACAATATCATATATGATGATGCGGATAAGAAAATAGTTGTTGTGGATGCAGGTCACGGCGGACATGATCCAGGAGCCATAGGGTTCCTCGGACTGAAGGAAAAAACGGTAAATCTTATAATAGCGAAGAAAGTAGCGGAAAGGTTGGAAAGGGATGGCAGGTTTAAAGTAATACTGACGAGAAAAGAGGACAGATATATACCCCTGCATAGGCGGGCGCAGATAGCTCTGAAAAACAAGGCGGATCTTTTTATCAGCATTCACTCTGATGCGGCGCCTAAGCATAGGAGAGCTTATGCAAGGGGTACCCATATATTTGCCATATCCTCAAGGGCTGCGTACGCAAAAAAGAAGCAGATAATAAGGGATAAAAATTATGCGAGATTGGTTTTTGGTACCGATATAGACTCTGCTCCCTTAAGGCGCATTCTTGCGGATATTGCTATAGATGTTACCATGTCGGAAAGTATAATGTTCAGCAGGATACTCGCTAAGGAGATTGCAAAAAATATGGGAAGGGAGGTAAAATGGCGAGGAATAAAAAGGGCGGGATTCGCGGTGCTTAAAACACCTGGCATCCCTTCCGTTCTTATTGAAGTGGGATTTATAACGAACCCCAAGGAGGCGGTAAAGCTTGCCAGTCCAGAGTTTCAGGATAAGTTTGCGGATGCCCTTTATATGGCTATAGTAAAATACTTTTTCGGCGAAGAGAAATATAAAAAGGTTGCGAGGAAAGAATAATGTTTTATTTGATAATGTTTTTATTTTTTGTTACTCTTCCCGCCTCTTCAAAGCCCTTTATAGATCCACCCTTTGCTGACAGGTTGTTTCCCTATGTGAGATACGAAGAAGTATGGAGGGGAACACCTGCGGCAAGCTCTGATGTTGCGGTTCCTAACTTTGTTATCGTTGTGGGAAAGGATGATGATCCTTCCCTTATAAGGGCTGCGAGTATGATTACCTTTTATATAGGCAATTGGGTTGAGGATGCAAATGTAAATGTTTCCGTTTACAGGGATAGAAAATTTCCCAGGATGATTTATACGGACGATGAGGTCAAGGATAAAAAGAATATTAATCTCATAGTTGTAGGTAATAAAAACAAATTTGTTAAAAAATACGGTGTGACCTTTAAGAGACCAACCATAAAGGTTATAAAGGATGGTTTAAGATACATTATGTTTGTCGGCGGTAGGGATACTGAGGAGACTTTAAAGGCTGTTAATTATATTGCAAATATAAGATTGGCTTTCAAAGGGGGAGCATATTCAACCTTTTTCTCCTTCGTTAAATTGAGGGGTATGATTGAAAGGGGTGAGTTTACATCAGCTATTGATCTCATAAAAAATCCTCGTGGTATATCCGCCTGCGGTAGAAATATGTCTATAGCCTTGGGTCTGGGTGTTACAAGGAAGTGGAGCGAAAAGATGAAGAAAATGGTAAAGAAAAGAAATATAATAATATACAGAAAATTACCAGAAGCATTGGAGAAGGGTGACAAAGAAAAGGCGGTAGCCTTATGGGAGGAAGCTATGAAAACATGTTATCGTTGTCATCAGGGTATAGGTATTCCGAGGGTGAGAAAATTCGTTCCGCCTGAGAATATCCACGGAAGACATCAAAGGATAGCAAAAAGTTTCGGATTAAGTTGTACAGTGTGCCACAAGGAATTTACCAAGATCAGAGGCTATTCAGAGTAGTGTATGCCTAATTATAAACTTACCCTTTCCTTCATAGGAACAAAGTACGCGGGATGGCAAATTCAACCCAATCTGCCCACCGTCCAAGGTACTCTTAAGGAGGTTCTTGAGATAATCACTAAGGAAGAAATAAACATTATTGGATGTTCAAGGACGGATGCGGGTGTACATGCCTTGGAGTACATTGCAAATTTTAAAACAAGGAAAGAATTGGATATTGAGAAAGTTCTTATTTCTATCAATTCCCTCCTTCCGGATGATATAGGAGTGAAAAATATTGAGGAGGTTGATGATAAATTTAATGCAAGATTCGGCGTAAAAGGTAAGAGGTATCTTTATAGAATATGGAATTCAAAGGCAAAAGATCCCTTTTTATACCCATTTACTTGGACAATATTCCACAAGTTGGATATTGAAAAGATAAGGGAAGCTTTAAATCTCTTTAGGGGTGTACATGACTTCAGAGGTTTTGCAAAGCTGGATTCGGCGGAGGAAAAGAATACGATAATAAATGTTGAGGAGGTTAATTTAAGGGTTGAAGGACCCCTTATTGAGATCAGGATAAAGGCACCATACTTTTTAAGATATATGGTTAGAAAAATAGTGGGGGCTGTTGTTAACTTTTCTACGGGTAAGATAGGAAAGGCGGATATAGAAAATTATCTCAACGGTAGTAAATGTCCCTATAATGCACCTCCCCGCGGTCTTTTTCTTGAGAAGGTGTATTTATGAATGGGCGGTGGCGGATTTGAACAGCCTAATTCATATCCTGATCTCCTATTGTCTCCCGCGGATCCGCCTTCTCAACTGTTATTAAAGTATAGTCAATAATTTTTAGAAACTCTTGCCAGAATATGGTCATCTGACTATATTAATCCTACCATGAAGCCCAAAGAGGTGATTGAGGATTTCCAGAAGCACCTTAAGG
>WFWF01000141.1 GCA_015491275.1 Aquificales bacterium
AAGGAGAGGGTAGGGTCGTGAATGTTGTAGCCATAGGCGGAGGTACTGGTCTTTCTACACTCCTGAGGGGTTTAAAGAAAAAGGTAGGTGAAGGCATAGATAAGCTTCAGGCTATCGTTACCGTTGCGGACAGCGGGGGAAGTACGGGAAGACTGAGGGAGATATATAACATACCTGCACCGGGTGACATAAGGAACTGTCTCGTAGCCCTTTCGGATCAGGAGGAAATTCTTAAGGAGCTCTTCCAGTACAGATTTAAAGGGGAAGGTCTTGATGGACACGCCTTCGGGAATCTTTTTATAACCGCCCTTACCGATATAACGGGAAGTTTTATGGATGCCATAAGGCTTGCATCGGAGATATTGAAAACAAAAGGGGAAATAATACCTTCTACCATAGAAAGTATCCATCTTTGTGCAAGATTCAGTGACGGAAGTGTGGTTGAGGGTGAAGAAAAGATAACAGAATACGGAAAGGAGTATCCCGATAGTAAGGTAGAAGATATATGGGTAGAACCAAAAGGTGTGAAACCCCCCATAGACACCCTTGCTGCAATTGAGTCCGCTGATGTCATAATCTTCGGTCCGGGCAGTCTCTACACGAGTATAATACCCAATCTTCTTATAGAAGATATAAGAGATGCGGTTAAATCTTCAAAGGCTGTTAAGATATTTGTTGTTAATGTTATGACTCAACCGGGAGAGACTAACAAGCTTACAGCAAAGGCACATATTGATACATTTATTGAACATACTGGTATTGACAATATAGATGTTGCGGTTGTAAATACCAAGATGCCTTCCAGTGAGCTTCTTAATAAGTATCTTGAAAAAAACCAAGAACCAGTTATACCAGATGTTGCAGGTATAGCCCGTTCTGGTATTGAGGTATTTGCGGAGGATCTGATAGGAGAGAAGGAAGATTTTATAAGACACGATGAAGAGAAACTGGCAAGCATCCTTATTAAGATAATAAAGAATAGGTAATGTCTTATTTCTTTGAATTTGACACCACTCAGCTACCTGGGGAAAGGGCGGATATAGTTGTATGCGGTAGCGGTATAGGTGGATTAACCGTAGCACTCACCCTTAAAGAGTTGGGGCTTAATCCCCTTCTTCTTACGAGGGGTATAGGTAACACCTATTACTCCCAAGGCGGTATAGCCTGTGCTGTAAAGGAGGGTGACAGTCCAGAGCTTCACTTTGTTGATACTATAAGGGCTGGAAGAAATCTTAACAATCCGTCCGCGGTTAGAATACTTGTAGATGAAGGTCTTCTCAGCATAGTTAAACTTGAAAGATGGGGTGTTTCCTTTGATAGAGATGAAGGGGGCTACATTACAACTACGGAGGGTGGCCATAGTTTTGCAAGAGTTTTGAAGGTCAAGGACTACACGGGAAGGGCTATATATTCCGCCCTTTGGCAAAAATTGAAAGAATACGAAATACCTGTCGTAGAGGGAGAACTTCAGGAGATACTCGGGGATGATAGAGTTGAGGGGATACTTGTAACTGTGAAAGGTAGGCTAAGATTGATAAGGTTAAAGGTGCTTGTTCTTGCCACCGGAGGTGCAGCTTCCATATTCAGATACACTACAAATCCTTCCAAAGCAAGGGGTGATGCTATAGGAATAGCCATGAGAAAAGGAATAAAGATAAGAAATCCGGAGTTTATCCAGTTCCATCCTACTGTATTTAAGGATTCAAACCTTCTCATATCGGAAGCTGTGAGGGGAGAGGGTGCCTTTCTTGTTGATGATAAAGGGGAAAGATTTGTCAATGAACTTGAACCGAGGGATGTGGTGGCGAGGGCTATTTATAGAAAAATGAGGGAAGGAAGACAGGTTTTTTTGGATATGAGGAAACTGGGTGAGAAAATCATATTGGAAGAGAGGTTTCCTACCATATTTTCTTTCCTAAAGGAAAAAGGGTTTGATCCTTACAAGGATCTTATTCCTATAAATCCTGCAGCACATTACTTTATAGGGGGCATTGATGTTGATATGTTCGGGAGAACAAGCATAGAAGGACTTTATGCGGTGGGGGAGTGTGCATGTACAGGTGTACACGGTGCGAACAGGCTTGCTTCAAACTCATTACTTGAGGGTATAGTATTCGGCATAAGGACCGCGTACAGGATATACATGGATATAAATAGGTTGGGGTTTTCGGAAAAAAGATTTGTTTTCAAAAAGAGAAAGATTATGAAGAGATATTTAGATTTTGAAGGGATAAGAGAAAAGCTGTGGCTTATGATGGGTGTTGAAAGGGAAGGGGAAAATTTAAAGAGTTTACTTGAGGACTTAGATAGGGTAATAGATACCGCTCCTTATTGGGAGCCTACGGTGGAGAACAGGCGGATCTTTGATCTTTTACTTATAGCAAGGGCTTGTACTTACTGTGCCTATCGTAGAAAGGAAAGCAGAGGAGTTCATTACAGAACGGATTTCCCTTACGAAAGGGAGGAGTTCAGGAAAGATAGTTACTACAGTTTACCTGTTCTTTAGCATGGTTAGGGGAGGAAAAACTGATATATTGATAATTATGAGGCAGGGAAAATACCGCCTGCTGGGGACTTCCCTGCCTTTAAAAGGGCGGGATATAAATACCCCAGCCCGGATCCTTTGCGGGGATCCGGTCAGAGAGGGGAAGTAAGTATGGATTTGACATTGGATTATAATCCGGATAAAGTTTACGATGTGATAATAATAGGGGCGGGTCCCGCAGGAAGTACCGCCGCAATATATACAGCAAGGGCGGGCCTTTCTACGCTTGTTTTATACAGAGCGGAGGCGGACGGAGCCCTTGGTGTAACACAGAATATAGAAAATTATCCGGGTGTTCCCGGTCCCATCTCCGGGTATGAACTTTTAAAAAGAATGAGGGAGCAGGCAAAAAGTTTCGGGGCTGAATTTGTAAGAGGTAAAGTAATAGCGACAGATCTTAACGGGGATATAAAGAAGGTATATACGATAGACGGAAGAGAATTTAAAGGAAGGGCGGTAATAGTTGCATCGGGAGCGATGGAAAGAACACACAAGTATAAAGGGGAGGAAGAGTTTCTGGGAAGGGGCGTTTCATATTGTGGTGTATGTGATGCTGCATTCTTTAAAGGTAAGGATGTGGCGGTTATAGGTGAGGATGACTATGCCATTGAGGAGGCTGAGTTTATTTCAAGATTTGCAAGACATATATACTTTGTGGTACCTTCAAGTAAGATTAAAGCACCGCCCGAACTTGTGGAGGAGCTTCGCAATATAAAAAATATTGAAATAATTATGCATCACAGAATTATTGAGATAATGGGAGATAAGTTTGTTACCGGTCTCAAGGTGAAAAATATAGATACTAAGGAAGATAAAGTGTTGCCTGTTGAGGGTGTGTTTATATTCTTAGGCGGTAATAAGCCTTCTATAGATTTTCTTATGAATCAGGTTGAAATGACTGACGGGGGTTGCTTATTAATAAATGAAGAGATGGAAACTTCCATACCCGGAGTATTTGCTGCCGGGGATATCTTGTGCACTAATATAAAGCAGGCGGTTATCGCCGCGGCGGATGGCTGTAAAGTTGCACTTGCGGTGGATAAATATCTAAAAGGCAAGGCAAAGATAGCACCCCAGTGGTGACCTATTTAAGGGACATTATCCATTCCGCTATTTGTTTTGCTTCCTCTTCCGTCACATCATTTGGTAGCATTGCCACCCTTCCCCACTTTCCCTGACTCCCTCTCTTTATACTTCTGCTAATTTTCTCTATTGCCTTCGGATCTTCCTTATACTTATCCCTTACCTGTACGAAGGATGGTCCCACCTTCCTTTTATACACATCGTGACACATAATACATTTATCCTTAACTATGGAAGGAACTTTTACATTTATTACTTGAACCTCTTCCGACTTTTGTAACTCTTCCTTTTCCCCTGCTTCCTTTGAACATCCTGATAATAAAAAGAGAAACGATAAAAGCAAATAGAATAGCATCATATATTTATGATAAGGGAGGTCAGGAAGGTTGTGTCAAGCCTCTTTATACCGGGATCAGGTATTTTGTTCTGATAGTATATCTGATAACCTACACCGAGGGATATATGATTATTAACCATCACCTCAAAGGATATTTCTGAAGTAATGAAATATTTTGAATAGTCATTCAGCGAAATACTGTAGTTTGTTAGATGTTTCAGTAAAACATTTTCTTTAAGATATATTCTTAGGGAAAGCTCCGTTTCCGAAGATGTATAAGAATCTTCTTCAAAAGGCTCAACATATTTTCTATCTTTGTAATAAAGGATGGAAGAAAGTAGCTTTAATTCTTTCCTATCGTCTTTTATCAAATAATATCCTATACCCGGACCCCCGTTTATCCTATACTCGTAACCGGAGAATTTGTCAGTTTTAAATCCTAAGGTCAAATAAGAAAAAAACCTTAAGGTAAATAACCTTTCCCACCTTCCAGTTATACTCAACTTACTTGCAGACTCCTTCCCTTCCGTCTTTGAGTATAGCCCGCTACCTTTTAAAAGCAGTTTATTTTTTTCTCCTTCCCTGTTGACATCAAATTTAAGGGAAAAGGTTTCCGTATTAGTGTTACCCGAGGTTTTTACAAATGAAAGCTCCGTATGTAGCTTCCATATCTTTAAATCTTCCCCCCGCACTAAGGCGGTTACCGTAAGGAGCAGTAGAATAGCTCTTTTTGACATGACTTTTAATTGTATCCTTATCTTTTGATTAAGGTGCCTGAGAACTTGGAATCAGGAACAAAATGTGTTCAAATAATTAGATTCCGCAGTTCTCAGGCTCAACCCATGTCTACTACCCCCTATCCCAAGAAGGGACTCGGGGGTTACCTTGAAGAAAAGTTCCATTAGCTTGAACCTTACAGGATTACAGAGCTTTATAAAGAGCGTCTTCAAATCTTCGTAAAAACCAAGTCTCAGGAGCTTAGCTCCTACCCTCAATATGTTCAATGCTCCTACAAGG
>WFWF01000142.1 GCA_015491275.1 Aquificales bacterium
ATGAGAAGATAGTGAAGTCTGTATGCGGTTCATGTCATGGGATAAGGGGGTATGAGAGGATACTGACTGTGAGTCCTGGACTTGACATGTGGTTATTTGATGGTAAGGATCAGCAGGATTGGGAGATAACGGTGGGGAGGATGATAAATGTTAATGGGGCGATAGTACCGGGAGGTCAAGGTGGGACGATATACATGAGGATAGTTAATTGGCTTGTTAGCAATGCGCCACTTGGGTGTTGTGGGTATATACCTGTTAGTGAGCCACAGCTTATAGCACAGGCTGCGTGTGGGACATGTCATGGGATAGTTATAGGGAGTGCTACGAATAACAAGAGGCTTACGAGGGGGATGTCGTTGTATCTTGGTATAGTTTATGGGTGGGATGCTGTACCTTTGGGTAAGGATATAGTACATTGGACGAAGACGGTGAACAGGATGCTTCTTAGAAGGCTTGTTACGAGGGGCAGTATGCCGGATCTTGAGCAGAAGGTTGCCCTTATAGATTGGCTTGTACAGGAGGCTAATCCATCGGTTTACAGTGACCCGGGTACACAGGGGTTAAGGGATCCGAGGGATCTTTTTATGACTTACTGTCATAAATGTCACGGACCAAGGGCTAAAGGATCCTCCTTTGATCCTGATAAACAGTGGGTAACAAATACACAGGTGGGAGATCCGCCTTTAACAAATATACAATATCCTCCCGATGTACCCACACTTGCCCTTGATCCCGCTTATAACAGCATGTGGTGGTGGCCCCCCGCGGGTGATTTCAGTATAATGCCTTATTATTTGTGGAACAAATATTCCTACGGTTTTCCGGATAGGAGGGTTTATCCTGATGAGTGGAATATGATGAGGGCTATCATGAGGATGCTTAGTAAAGGTCCCTTCACAGATGATACAGCCTACCTACCGCCAGAAGGTGACGCGGACGGCGATGGTGTTATTGATTTCCCCATGGATCTGACACAACCGCCACCTCCAGATGCAGTAACTCTGATCAAGGACGGAAACAGGCTTAATATTAACTGGACAGAAATAAATGTTAAGGATTTGAACGGTTATCTCGTATTTTACGCACCCCTTTCTGATTGCTCATCCGATTGTACTTCATGTTCCCAATGGATACCCGCAAATCAAGTAAGAGGATTCCCCGATAGAGAAGTTTATTATGAGATACCTATTTTTTCAACCAGCTTTTCATTCACATTGCCTGACGGTATGTGGTGCATAGGTGTTTCCGCCATTGACTATACGTGTCCCAGGCCGAGACCTGTTGACAGAGAAGATCCCCTGGGTATATGTACCGTAGGAGCTTTGAGAACCATAGGACCTGTAAACATACCCTGATAAGCCAGGGTAATTCTAAGGCGCGGAATTGAAAAGAAACTCATCAACCGGTGATTCCTCAATATCGGAACATGTTGTATCCGGTTCAGTACCTTCAACGAATATCATGGGAATGCCAGGGCATGTCTCATCCGCCCTGACAAGCTTCTCTTTATTTATGGAAACAATAACAGTACCGTCGGGGAGGGGAAAATCCTCATCGGGATATTTGGCAGTTGCAACACTCATAAAATCTATCCATATAGGTAAGGCAACCCTTGCACCGGACATATGTTCACCGAGGCTTCTTTTTATATCAAAGCCCACCCAAACCCCTGTTACGATATAAGGAGAAAATCCTACAAACCATGCATCCATGAATTCATCCGTGGTTCCCGTCTTTCCCGCAATTATCCTGTTAAGAACCATCGCCCTTTTTCCCGTACCCTCAGTAATAACAGCCCTCAGCATATCAACAAGAACCCTAACCTCTTGAGGAGGTAAAACCTGCTCGCATTTCGGCTCATTTACTTCAAGGACATTTCCGTATCTATCAACAATCTTTCTTATAAAGAAAGGCTCACACTTTATTCCTAAATCCGCAAAGGTCTGATATGCGGAAGTCAGTTCAAGGGGGGTAACCTCAACCGTTCCGAGGGCAAGGGAGTAGAAGGGTTTGAGATCCTTAAGGCCGAGCTTATCAGCCACATCCATAACTATTTCAAAACCGAGTTCATCAAGGAGATTTACCGTGGCGGTATTTATACTCTTCGCAAGAGCCATTCTGAGGGTAACTATTCCATACTCCTTATTATCATAATTCTTGGGAGTCCAGTATTCACCGGTGGAAGGATCATAGTAAGACCTTGGCATAGCATCTATCATTGAGATCTGAGTATAGCCCCTCATGAGTGCGGCAAGATATATAACAGGTTTTATAGCGGATCCAGGTTGTCTCTTTGCCTTCAAAGCCCTGTTGTACGGACTCCTAACATAGGAATAACCTCCAACTATTGCCCTTATTTCCCCAGTTTTCGCATCCATACTTACAAGTGCTCCTTGAAGATCGGGAAGGATCTCAAGCTTTATGTCCCTCTTGAATCTGTGGGCTTTAACAAGCACGAATGTACCCTCTTCAATGGGCATTGAGGGAACATCCGCTTCAAAATTTCTATCCTTTATCCTTATTATCACCTTGCTGTCTTCCATCTGTTCAATGTAACCTATATATATGTTTCCCGGTTTTATCCTCGCCGGCTGATTTTCATAAGCCCTCTCAAGTTCCTTTCTACTTTCGGGAAGGAAAGGCATACCGTAGGTTTTAGCTATCTTAAGAATACCCCTGTGCAGAACCTTTTGGGCAAGCTTCTGCAGATCCCTGTCTATGGTTGTGTAAACCTTTAATCCACCCGCAAGGGCAAGCTCCCCGTACCTTTCAAACAGATACTGCTGAACCATATCAAGGAAATAATCCATACCGTAAAATCTGTTCTCTGTCTCAACAATAAGGGGTTTCCTTATAGCACTTTCATACTCTTCTTTCGTAATGTACTTATCCTCGTACATCCTTCTTAGGACATAATTCCTCCTTTCCTTAGCCAGCTTAGGATTGGCAAAAGGATTAAATTTGGCAGGAGCTTTCGGAAGCCCCGCAAGGGTTGCAGCTTCTTCAAGTGTAAGCTCCCTCACACTTTTACCGAAGTATATTCGTGAAGCTGCCTCAACACCGTAAGCACCACTACCGAGATATATCTGATTAAGATACAACTCAAGGATCCTATCCTTGCTGTACCTCCTTTCTATCTTTATGGCAAGGATCATTTCCCTCAGTTTTCTTATTATGTTCCTTTCGTGGGTAAGAAACAGATTCCTTGCCAGTTGCTGCGTTATCGTGCTTCCGCCCTGCACTACCCTCCTGTGCTTTATATTCACTATCATCGCCCTTATTATTGCCCCTATATCTATACCGAAGTGTTCATAAAAGTTCTTATCCTCTGCAGCAATAAAAGCCTGTCTGACATACAAGGGAATCTCATCCAAAGGTACATAATATCTTCTCTGGACACCTATATCTCCGTATATTCTGTCCCTGTAGTCATAAACTACAGTTGCTTCCGGAGGAGTAAAGTTTTCAAGTTTTTCAACGGATGGCAAATCAAGGGAGAGGATAAAAAGAAACAATAAAACACCGACAATTATCAAGAAGGATGCTAACAGAAGGAATTTTATTGCCTTATTTTTCATGGCATTATTTTTTTATTGACTTAAAATATTATATTCTAAATAAAACAATGAGGAGGTTATCATGGATAAGGAAAAGCTTCTGGAGTGCAGGGACAGGCTAAATACGGAAAAGAAAAAGATACTTGAAAGATACTTAAAAAAAGAGGATACCCAGCATAGGATAGAGGAAGAGGCTAAGGAACCTGGAGACTGGGAAGATATGAGTCAGATGACTTACACGGAGGAATTACTTGACAACCTTTCGCAAAGGGAAATAGAGATGTTAAAAGAAATAGACAATGCTCTGAAGAAAATAGAGAGCGGTACCTACGGTATATGTGAAGGGTGCGGGAA